>NZ_JALNTH010000118.1:0-587 GCF_023161935.1 Pseudoalteromonas sp. 2CM28B | reverse complement strand
AAGCAAATATCCACTACTGATCCTGATTCACGTTTAATGAAAACTCAAGGTTTTACAAGAGTTGTGAGTTATAACGTGCAAAGTGCGGTTGATACCAAGCACCACCTTATAGTGGCGCATGAGGTGACCAACGTGCCAGATAGAGGCCAGCTTGCGTCAATGACAAAACTCGCACAAAAAGCATTGCGCAAGGAAGATATAAGGGTATTAGCAGATAAAGGTTACTTCAGTCAGCCCGATATAAAAGATACTATCGATTTGGGTGCAGAGCCAATCATGCCCAAGACGGATACATCGTCCTCTGAAAAGAAAGGGATATTTAACCGCTCACTCTTCAAATACGATGCAAATAAAGATATTTACTTATGCCCCGCTGGTAATGAACTTCAAAATCGAATGCAGGTATTTGAGCAAGGTAAATACCTTGATGTTTACTTCAATCACATTGCTTGTCGAGATTGTAAAATAAGAAGTCAGTGCACTAACTCTAAAAAAGACCCTAGGCGAATAAGGCGGTGGGTGCATGAGATTCTGACAGAAGAAATGCTTCAAAAGCTAAAGAATGAACCTGAATTGATGCTTCATCG
>NZ_JALNTH010000117.1:0-594 GCF_023161935.1 Pseudoalteromonas sp. 2CM28B | reverse complement strand
ACAAACAGTAACCATTGGATGCGCAAGCATCCCAATTTACTAAAGGAATACATGCCTACTGCGGCCGAGGAAGTCTTCGTTAGTGACATTACATACGTAAAGTCAGCGCAAGGCGTGCATTACCTATCGTTAGTCACTGATGCTTACAGTCGAAAAATAATGGGTTATGAGCTGAGTGATGAAATGAAAGCAACCGATGTAGTCAGAGCATTAGAAATGACAATTAAGCAACGCGTATATAAACGTGATGCCATTCATCATTCAGATAGAGGTTTACAATATTGCTCTGAAGTATATCAAAATGCGCTATTAAAAGAGGGCATTAGACCATCGATGACCGATGGGTATGACTGTTATCAAAACGCATTAGCAGAGCGTATTAACGGGATATTAAAGCAAGAGTTTTTACTGTATAAATGTCGCAATATGGCAGAGTTAAAACAGCTCGTTGAAGAATCGATATTTATATACAATGAAATGCGACCGCACTTAAGTTTGGATATGAAAACACCAAATCAAGTGCATAAAAAAGACCTGGCGCTTTCGCACCAAGTCTTTCATTAAAACCGTCAACCTATTTCAGGACGGGACATA
>NZ_JALNTH010000016.1:0-143148 GCF_023161935.1 Pseudoalteromonas sp. 2CM28B | reverse complement strand
TTCGAACCCTCGATAGAGCTACAAACTCTATACTCCCTTAGCAGGGGAGCTCCTTCGGCCACTCGGACACCTCTCCGTCTTGTGGGGCGTATAATAAAGATTTCAGAAAATATGTCAAACACTTTTATGCCAAAAATGACTATCTGGTTACAGAACGCACATAAGTCAGCTTTAATTGTATAATTGGTTTGAAAAGTAAACGATTTAAATGTTTTTGTCTTGTGGGTTAACGCCCATTAAAGGCACTAAATCATCTTTGAGCTGCGCTAAATATTGCTCTTGGTAACCTAATTGCTGAAACTCAGCAATACAGGCTCGGTAATAAGCTTGTCGCTTTTGCTCTGTGGTGTCAGTTTCTGGCGATTCTTCAACTCGGTTGTCTTTCATATTATATTCTAAGTCCATTTGAGAATTCATATTTAGAGTGCTATTTTAACCCAGCTCAAAATTTTGGCGTATTTTAGCTAAGTTTTTTACATAAATACAACATAATGTTTAAAAAACAGTCATAAAATTACGTTATAGCACTGTTATTAAGGTTATTTAAAACAAGGCTACATTAAATAACCTAATCTGAATTAACTATTAATAAGTACTAATAACTAGCTTTAAAATTTAGTTTAGTACTAATTAATTAAAAAGCGAACAATCTTATCCTCTCTTCCGCCTGTTTTTTTAAAGCAATTTACTCTCCAACTTTTTCTGCATTGGCGCTTATTTTTATACTCACACAAAAACGCCGCTAAAATTTAGCGGCGTTTATCACATTTATTTTGTTAAAGCTTAGTCAGCTTGTGGGCGCATATGCGGGAACAAAATAACATCTTTAATGGTTGGTGAATCAGTAAATAACATTACTAAGCGGTCAATACCAATACCTTCACCGGCAGTAGGTGGTAAGCCGTACTCTAGTGCGCGTATGTAGTCTTCATCGTAATGCATTGCTTCATCATCACCGGCGTCTTTTTCTTCAACTTGGCGAGTAAAGCGCTCTGCTTGATCTTGTGCATCGTTAAGCTCCGAGAAGCCATTTGCAAGCTCACGTCCGCCAACAAAAAACTCAAAGCGGTCGGTAACAAATGGGTTTTCGTCGTTACGGCGCGCAAGTGGCGATACTTCCCACGGGTAACCAGTAATAAATGTAGGTTGGATAAGCATGTGCTCAGCCGTCTCTTCAAATATTTCACATAAAAACTTACCTGGGCCCCATACACAATTTTCAGGAATTTTAACGTGTACTTGTTTAGCGTACGCTTTTAATTCTTCAAAGTGGTTTTCTGGGTCATTAAATACCGCAGCATCAAACTCAGGGTTATATTTTAAGATAGCATCAGCCATGCTTAGGCGCTCAAACGGTTGGCCAAAGTCGTACTCTACTGAGTCGATAACTTCGCCGTTTTCATCTTTAGTGGTATTAACTACAATTGTGCTACCTAAAACATTTGTTGCAACTGTACGTAGCATGTCTTCGGTAATGTTCATCAGGTCGATGTAATCAGCGTAGGCTTGGTAAAATTCAATCATAGTGAATTCTGGGTTGTGACGCGTTGATAACCCTTCGTTACGGAAGTTACGGTTAATTTCAAATACGCGGTCAAAACCACCTACTACTAAACGCTTAAGGTAAAGCTCAGGCGCTATACGTAAGTACATGTCTATATCAAGTGCGTTATGGTGAGTCACAAATGGACGCGCAGACGCACCGCCAGGAATAACCTGTAGCATTGGCGTTTCTACTTCCATAAAGTCGCGCTCTGCTAAAAAGCGACGAATACCTTCAACTACTTGTGAGCGAATGCGGAATGTTTCGCGCGTTGCTTCGTTAGTAATTAAATCAACATAACGTTGACGGTACTTGGTTTCTTGATCTGATAAACCATGAAACTTCTCTGGTAATGGGCGTAGTGACTTTGTAAGTAGTTCGTACTCGGTCATTTCTACGTATAAATCGCCTTTACCTGATTTATTAAGTGCGCCTTTAACACCAATAATATCGCCAATATCTAGTTGACCATATTTTGCTTTTAAATCTTTTTGCACATCTTTAGATGCGTAAGCTTGTACACGGCCTTTCATGTCTTGAATGGCCATAAAAGGACCACGCTTAGCTAAAATACGGCCAGCAATTGATACAACGTGCTTAAGCTCTACTAATTCTTCTTTACTCTTATCACCAAACTCAGCCTGTAAGTCAGCCGTGTAATGTTCACGACGGAACTGATTAGGATGACCGTTGGCTGGGCAATTTTCGCGAATAGCGTCTAATTTGCCGCGACGCTCAGCGATTAACTTATTTTCGTCTTGGATTTGATCAGTCATTTTTTAGCTCTTTTTTAGCTTGGTGGTTATAGGCCAGATTTTAGGCTGGCTTCAATAAATTTGTCTAGGTTGCCGTCAAGTACCGATTGCGTATTACGGTTTTCAACGCCAGTTCGTAAATCTTTAATACGTGCATCATCAAGTACGTAAGAACGAATTTGACTTCCCCAGCCAATATCCGACTTTGCGTCTTCTTGCGATTGCTTTTCAGCATTTTGCTGCTGAAGTTCAAGCTCAAATAATTTTGCTTTTAACTGCTTCATTGCTTGGGCTTTATTTTTGTGTTGTGAACGCTCGTTTTGACACTGAACAACCGTGTTGGTAGGTACGTGAGTAATACGTACTGCCGATTCGGTGGTATTAACGTGCTGACCACCCGCGCCCGATGCACGGTAAACATCTATACGTAAGTCAGCCGGATTAATATCAATTTCAATATTGTCATCTACTTCTGGGTAAACAAACGCAGAGGCAAACGAGGTATGACGACGACCACTTGAATCAAATGGGCTTTTACGTACTAAACGGTGTACGCCTGTTTCTGTGCGCAGCCAACCATATGCGTATTCGCCTACAAAGCGCACTGTTGCACCTTTAATACCGGCTACATCGCCATCGGTTGCTTCTACTAGCTCAACTTTAAAGCCTTTAGCTTCGCCCCAGCGTAAATACATGCGTAATAACATGTTACACCAGTCTTGTGCTTCAGTACCGCCAGACCCAGATTGTAAATCAAGGTAAGCATCGTTTGCATCGTGAGAGCCCGAAAACATACGGCGAAACTCTAAACCCTCAAGCTGTTTATTTAAGCCTTCAAGTTCAGTTTGCGCTTCAACAAACGTGTCTTCGTCTTCTGCTTCTACTGCAAGCTCTAATAAACCTTCTACGTCGTCAGCACCTGCTACTAAGTTGTCGATTGTTTCAACAACCGCTTCTAAGGCTGATTTTTCACGGCCTAGTGCTTGTGCGCGCTCAGGTTCATTCCATACGGCTGAATCTTCAAGTTCGGCGTTTACTTCTTCTAGGCGCTCTTGTTTGTGAGCGTAGTCAAAGGTACCCCCGAAGCAGTTCAGTACGTTCGCGAATTTCCTTGATTTGATTAATCACAGGATTCACTTCAAACATGTACATTACTCCAAAATGGCTAGATTATTGCGCGCTAAAATTAGCACTAAACGCAATAAATTATCGTCAAATGATAAAAACGCCCGATTTTAACAAAAAACCGCGCGCTTTATTAGCCTTTTATGCATGCATTGTGCATATTTTTTAATGCACTTTTTCAAGCTCGCGAACAATTAATTGCAGGCTAAACTTGCCTCTAAATTCGTTTATGTCGAGCTGATAAGCCACTTTGACATAACGGGCCTCGGTGTCGGGCCATGCTTTTACATCTATTCCAAATGCAATAGCGTCAACTAAGCGCCCAGATTGATGTTTAAGCACCAGTTTTAAGTGTTTTTCGCCTACTATACGCTGCTGAATAACCTCAAAGGTGTGCTCAAATACCGGCTCAGGAAATTGCTGCCCCCATGGGCCTGATTGCTTTAATAGCTGAGCAAAGTCCATTGTAAAGCAGTCGTTTGGCAGCTCGCCATCGGTAAATACAATGCAGCGTTTACTTTCTTCGCTTAACTGCGCGCTTACAGCGGCATCAAACGCGTTTTTAAAGTCATTAAAATTTTGCTCATCAATACTTAGCCCTGCCGCCATGGCATGGCCGCCAAATTTATTAATTAAGTGCGGGTCGGCGGTATTTAGCCCTTCGAGTAAATCGCGCATGTGTAGCCCTTCAATAGAGCGGCACGAGCCTTTTATTTCACCGTTTTCGCCACCGGCAAAAATAACGGTTGGGCGGTGGTATTTTTCTTTTAAGCGACCCGCCAAAATACCAATAACACCTTGGTGCCAGTCTTCTTGGTATAAACAAATGGCATCGGGAATGTTGTCGTCACTAAACGCGAGCCTATCTAGCACGGCTTGCGCCTCGGCTTGCATGCCCTGCTCTATTTCGCGCCGTGCATGGTTTAAGCTATCTAACTCGCTGGCAATCCGCCTTGCTTGGTTTATATCGGTACTCAATAAGCACGCTATGCCCAAACTCATGTCATCTAGTCGCCCTGCTGCGTTTAAACGCGGGGCCAACGAAAAACCAAAGTCACTGGCGCTTAAACGCGCAGCATTGCGATTAGCCACTTCAATAAGTGCAGTAATACCTGGGCGTGTTTTACCGCTGCGAATACGCGCCAACCCTTGGTGTACTAAAGTGCGGTTATTTGCATCAAGCGCGACTACATCGGCCACGGTGCCTAGGGCAACTATATCAAGCAAGTCGGCTAAATTTGGCATAGCATGGCGTTCAAAATAACCTTGCTCTCGTAACGTGCTTCTAAGGGCTATAAGCAAGTAAAAGGCAACGCCGACACCCGCAATTGATTTTGAAGGAAAACGGCAATCATGACGGTTTGGGTTAACAATTGCATCGGCATTAGGGAGCTGCTCCCCTTGCAAGTGGTGATCAGTAACCAGTACTTTAATGCCCACTTTTTTCAGTATGTCTATGCCTGCAATACATGAAATACCGTTATCTACCGTAATGACCAGCTCTGGTTTTATATCAACAATTTGCTCAGCAAGCGCTGGGCTTAAACCATAGCCTAAGCTAAACCTGTCCGGTACAAGGTAGTCTAAGTTATTAAAGCCAAACATTGCCAAGCCTTGCATTAAGGTGGCTGTACTGGTTGCGCCATCGGCATCGAAGTCGCCAACAATTAAAATGCGGCTTTGCGCATTCAGCGCATCAATTAATAGCTCGGTGGCTTTGTCGATGTCTTTAAACAGTTTAAAGTCGATTAGCGTGGCTGCACTATTATTTAGCTCGTGTGCATTTTGCACGTTACGCGTGGCATAAATTTGCTTAATAACAGGGTGCAGATCGCTTGGCAGGTAAGAATCGTCTACATTTTCGCGCGCAATGATCAGTTTTTTCATGCTGGTTTTTAACTTATGGTGTTCATAATAAAAAGACAAAAAAAGGCCATAAAGGCCTTTTTAAACCAATTCGCTTAATTAAGTGGTCTATTTTGAGGCTGAAAAAACGTGTTGATAGCTAAGCAATAAATCCGCTATTTAGTTGTTCTCGGCAATAGCTCCTGCATTGCTCTATCTTCTGCATCCATGCAGTCGTAAATAAGCATTTTTTAACGCCGGTAAAACACGTTTAGCCCCGCAAAATGATAAAGTATTATCGCGGATTGGTATTAAACAGGTACTCAGATTTTTAATTAACCTGCTTTGTTCGCCTCAAGCGCTGCACTTAATGCCGCGGCTGGCTGGTAGCCAGGGATCATTGTACCGTCTTCTAAAATAATGGCTGGCGTGCCGCTAATACCAAAGCTTTGGCCTAGCTGGTAATGCTCAGCTACTGGTGCGCTACAACCGGCAACAACTGTTGTGTCTTCGCCTGATTTAGCTTCTGTTAGTGCTTCTTGCTGGTCGCGTGCACACCATACATTCATTAAATCGGCGTAGCCCGAACCTTGCAGTCCACCACGCGGAAACGCTAAATAACGAACAGTAATGCCTGCATCAAGCAAGTCGTCTAGTTCGCGGTGTAATTTACGACAATAGCCACAGCTAATATCGGTAAATACCGTAATTTGGTGTTTTTCGTTAGGCGCTTTATAAACAATCATTGAATCTTGGTATTCTTTAATACCTTCAACACGGACATCATTTAACGCTTGCTCGGTTAAGTTACTGCGGTTGTTTAAATCAATTAGCGTGCCTTGCATTAAAAACTGGCCGTCTGGGCTGGCGTAAAGTACACCTTTATTTGTAATAAGCTCTTTTAAACCGGCAACGGGGCTTGGGTTTATTTGCTTAACTGTTACACCTAACGTGGCAAATTTAGTAACAATAGGATCATTAGCATCTGGCGTTGTGGCTACGCCATTTGCAAATGCACTAATACTTGTGCACAACATTGCACCTGCTAACATTAATTTTTTCATAATTTTCTCTATCTAATAATACGTACTAAATTGACCGCTAAGCTGATATTAAATTTCATATTACGCGCGCGGATGATGCTCTGAGTGTACCGATTTTAATCGCTCATTGGCAACATGGGTATAAATTTGTGTAGTCGATAAGTCGCTGTGCCCTAACATCATCTGCACCACTCTTAAGTCGGCACCATGATTAAGTAAATGTGTTGCAAAGGCATGACGCAATGTATGCGGCGATAAATCTGACTCAATAGACGCCAAAATAGCATAGTGTTTAATACGATGCCAAAAGGTTTGTCGGGTCATACCTACACCGCGTTTTGAAGGAAACACAAAATCGGTGGCGTGTTTTATCATTTGTGCACGCCCCCCTTTTAAAAACTGCTCAAGCCAGTACATGGCTTCTTCGCCTAAAGGTACTAAGCGCTCTTTGTTGCCTTTACCTTTTACAAACACAACCGACTGGCGCAAGTTAATTTGCTCCATACGCAGCCCCACCAACTCAGTTACCCGTAAACCAGTTGCATAAAGTAGCTCTAGCATGGCTTTATCGCGCAGCCCCATTGGCTCTTCAATATTGGGCGCACTTAATAATGCCTCTACTTCGGCTTCTGAGAGCGTTTTAGGTAACGATTGGCCCGCTTTTGGTTGCGCAATGTTTTCAAGCGGTGAGCTTGCGATACGTTTTTCACGTACAAAATACTGATAAAACCGCTTTAACGCACTTATGCTGCGTGCCGTGCTACGTGGTTTTAACCCTAAATCTACGCGATACGCTAGATAGCTTTCTATATCTAAGCTGGTTACCGTCATTAAGCTTTCGCCTTTTAAAAACTGGCAAAACTTATCTAGGTCACTGCGATACGCGCTAAGGGTGTTTTCGCTTACACCTTGCTCTAAGTACAAGCTATCTAAAAAGGTTTCTAAAAAGTCGCTGTTGCTGTTTAGCTCGGTATTTGGTTCAGGTAAATCGTCAGGTAGCGTTGTCACGTTGTGATCTCATGTTGGTAATACCCACGGTAGAAGGTATCAATTAAAAATACCTTACGGTAAACTGCGCCCTATCATAACAGGCAATTACACAGTGATAAATACGATGCAGATTGGTTTATTTTTTGGCTCTACTACATGCTACACAGAGATGGCAGCAGAAAAAATTCGCGACCTTATTGGCGCCGATGTAGTGACCTTACACAATATTAAAGACGAACCACTTAAAAATGCAGAGCAGTACGACTTTATCATCTTTGGTATTTCAACATGGGATTTTGGAGAAATACAAGAAGACTGGGAGTCTAAGTGGGACGACATTAAAGATGTAAACCTAAATGGTAAAACCATTGCTTTATTTGGCATGGGCGACCAACAAGGTTACGGACAATGGTTTCAAGACGCCCTTGGTATGCTTCACGATGAAATAAATACCCAGTCGTTTACGCAACTTGGTTTTTGGCCAAACGATGAAAACTACGAGTTTGAAGCGTCAAAAGCACTTACCCCCGATGGCAAACACTTTGTTGGCCTAGCGCTTGATGAAGACAGCCAATACGAGCTAAGCGATGAGCGCATAGCCAGCTGGGTTGAACAAATAATGACAGAGTATAGCGAAACGCTATAACGAGTTTGGCCTAAACCATGTTTAGGCCAACACATTACAAATAACCAAGTTTTTTAGCGCACTTTTTTTCACGTATTTTTGCTTGCCTTTGCAATAGCCAATTAGGCGCAAAGGTATTAATAATACATGCCAGTACAATAAGCGCTGAGCCTATTACTTGCGATAAACTTAATGTTGTATCGTAAAAAATTAGCTGAAATAACAACGCAAATAATAAGTTAGAATAAATAAGCGGCGCTAGCTGCGAGTTAGAACTAGCTAATCGGTACGCCTTTCCTCTAAAAAATTGCGTTGCAGCAGTCGAAAAACCAATTAATGCCACCATCAGTAATAAACTGTAATTGCTTATATCGATTGCAAAACCTTGGTAAAATAGCTCACCTTCGCTGGTAAACATTAATACTGGCACCATAAAAATGGCAGCCAGCGTAAAACTCCAACCGTTAATAACCATCATCGGAAGGTTAATTTTACTGGCTCTAAACAAGGTGATTTGCGAGCAGGCATTAAAAATACCAGCCCCTAAACCAATTAATAAGCTCCAGCGCCATTGTATGCCATCGCTATGAATATTTTGAATAATCACACCCGCAAACATCAGCGCCATTGTAGGTAGCAATAACCAATTTAATTTAGTTTTAAAAAGCACCCGTTCTATTAGCGGTATAAATAACGGCCCAGTGCTAAATAAAATAACCGCTTCCACCAGCGTTAAAGTATTTAGCGCCACTAAAAAGCAGTTTTGGCACAGCACTATAAAAATCGCGCGAATAGCAAAGGTTCGCCATGCTGATTTATTAGGTAGCTGCCATTTAATACCTGCCGCCAATGCCAGCATAATAATCGCGGGTAAAAACACCCGTAAAAAAACCACTTCGCTGGTGCTAAAGTAATCGGTAAGTAACTTGGCTATAAAGCTATTTAACGCCAAGGTAAATGTAGAGAGCAGCATAAACACACTAGCACGAGAATTTAACGTCACCGCAGTTATCCTTTGAATAAAAAATGAATGTAAAAAGCAAAATTAAAGGCTTAATTTTTTTAATCTATTTATTATTTTTCAAAAAATTGGCATTGGCTTTTATGGCGCTAATTTTACGTGTACTTTATAAATTTAAAAGCGAATAATATTAAACTAACCTGTAAGTAAAACTTAACTGTTAATAAGTAACCTATGATCAAATCAGCGCCGTTAAAATCTCTCTATACGTTTATAGCTGTTGCCGAAACTGGCAGTATGGTGCTCGCGGCTGAGCAGCTAAGTATTAGTCACTCGGCGGTAAGTCAGTCTATTAAAGCGTTAGAGTTACAACTTAATACACCGCTTTTTAATCGCATTGGTCGCCGCGTTGAGCTCAACCCTGTGGGTGAGCGCTATTACAAACGCATAGCCCCGGCCATGGCTGAAATTTTAGCAGCCAGCCAAGAGGCTAGTAACACAGCGAATGAGCCAACTTATTTAACACTCAATATGGTTAACTCACTAGCACTGCACTGGTGGATCCCTAGGGTGGCCGATTTTCAGCGCATTTCGCCAAACAGCGACATTCGTATTTCTAACTTGGTGGGAGAATTTGATTTAGAGCGCGAAGGGATTGATGCAGCGATTATTCATGGCCAGCCCGATAAGTGGCAAAAATATCACTGTGAAAAACTAGCCGACGATCAGTTAATTTTAGTCTGTAACCCACAGCTTTTAGTTGGCTTAAATAAAGATGAGTTAACCGCGCAAAATTTGCTGCAGCGTTTTAAAGCAATCTACGTTACCAACCCACGTAGGCAAAACGATTGGCAAACGTGGTGCGAGGCTAATAATTTAGCGCAGCCTAAGCAGCATAATAACTTAACCTTTAATATTTCAGTGCAAGCAACACAAGCCGCGATGCGCCAGCTTGGCGTTTTGGTCACCCACAAACAATTTGTACGCGACGATATAAAGCACGGCATGCTCACGCAAATTGGCCAAAGCATTGTAAATCCGCATCAGCAGTTTTATTTTGCAACGAGCCACGCCATGCTTAATCACCCACAGGTAAGCGCATTACGAGCATGGCTTAAACGCGAGTTTTTAAAAACAGCAAACGAGTAGTGCTACTCCACACGTTGCCAATATTGGTTACGGTAAAAAAAGCCTATATAGCCACGTACTTCCAATGTTTTACCGTCGTTTTGTGGCGTTAGTTGCACGGTATAAGTTTTACCATTTGTAGGGTCAAGTATTTCACCATCGCCCCACACGCCATCATCTTCTGGTTTTACATCAGTGATTATGGTCATTCCTAAAATAGGCTGATTTTTTAATGCCCCATCACACTCTTTACAAATACCGGTTTGTTTAGCTGGGTCTAAAATAGTCTCAACTTTACCACTGAGCACCTTATCATTTTGAGTAATGCGTACGTACGATTTAGCCTCGTTGGTGTCTTCATCTATGGTTTTCCAAAGCCCAACAGGAGTCATGTTTGCAAGCGCACCTTGGCTTATAAATAAAGCCGCAGCGAGTGTTGTTAGTAACGGTAATTTGTTTAACTTTTTCATTGTGTTGCCTAAGTTAAAAATGGCGAATAAAACGATAATACCAGCTGATTTATAAACGCACTATTAAATTAAACTGCTATTTAGGTACTTATAAAAGTAAAAAACCAAGTACGCGTTAACCCACTTGGTTTTAAATTGGCTGATAGTTTTTTAACGTACGCGTTTTAAAGTACGTATTTAAAAGTTACGTACCTCTACATTTGAGCTGTTAAATTCAAACATATTAATTTTGCCACACTGTGCCATATGGTTAGTACTTGTATAGGGGGTATTTGCTTGGCTTATATCGCCTTCCCACTCTTGGCCATTTTTTATAAATGCTTTTAATTCAAACCATCCGTTAACAGCTTTACTGCAATCCATATCAACATCAAGCATCCAATAGTGTTCGCCCCATATATTAAGGGGTGTAACACCAAAGCCATCTACTGTTACCGATTTTTGGGCGCCATATTCACTTGGCCAAACATTTGTAGTCCAATCCATGGCAGTACCTTGCGCTTCACTGCTTTGGCCTTGTTCAATTCCATACCAATCTAGGTAGTTATCGTTTGCTTTCCAAGGTGTTGTGGTGTTGTTTTTTAGATTGTTATGGCGAATTGGCATAGCACATTCAACATTTGTTGTTTGGCAGTTTCTAGCAAGGTTTGTATTTGCATAGTTGTGGTCTATACCACCGCGTACAAACATGTCTTGTCCGCTTTGTGTTTGAGCATTAATAAAAACAACGGTTCTTTGCCAGTCGCTATTATTAGGCACTGTTCCTTGAGTTAATTTAGCATTTTTATGAATTGCTATTGCATCCCATGGCGCTACATTTAAATTGATGGTGCCGTTGCTATTAACTGTTATTACTTCACCGCTACAACTAGTAGCATTACCCAAAAGCTCGCCTTTTAACACATTACAGTACTGTCCAGGCGCCATATCTGTTTGAATTGTTGTATCAAGCGTTGAGTCTTCTTTATTAATTGCCATATGACCGGAGCTACCACGTCCAAATGCAATCTGGTTATGGGTGTTATCCCACCAATTTGTTACTACCCAATTGTCGGCTGTGTTATTTCTAAAATCGACACCACCCGCAATATAAGACCAGCGATGCTCGCACTTCCAGTTACTTGCAAAACATTCTAAATTACCATTATTGTGCACCGGTACACTTGGCCCACCCGCATCTGTATCGCCGTGAAAATCATAACTCGACATTACTTTTGGATACCCATACGGATACGCCAACATAAATACGTTGGCTAGGTCGTATAAACGGCCATCTTCAAAGGTAATTACATTACCCGCACCACCATGGCCGCGCTGATTATCGTGGTTATCTACAAATACCACAGCTGATGAACTTGGCATAAAGCCCCAGCCTTCACCAAAATTACTTAACCATGCAAGCGAGCCATTTCTAAAGGTATTACCAAGCTGCGTACTGTATTTAAACTCGGTAACTAGCCCTGTACTTAAATATTCTGAGGCTGCAACCGCTTCAGTACCTTGATCTATCACCTCATGAAACACCACTGGCGAGCCATTTATTTTTGCCATTAAACTTTGAATATCACTTGCAGCAACATGCTTAGCAGCATCAAACCTAAAACCTTTAACACCCATAGCTTGAAGGTCATTAATATATGCCGCTAATGTATTTTGCACATAATTTGAAGAAGTGTTTAAATCGGCCAGCCCTACTAGCTCACAGTTTTGCACGCGATAACGGTTATTACCGTAATCTTCTGGGTTAATAGAGCAACTTTCGTGAAAATCTTGTGGGCTATAAATAGGGTATTGTTTATTACCAAAAGTGTTACCAGCAGTGCCCGTACCACTGCCGGCTGCCATATGGTTTATTAAAGTATCAACATATATATCAACGCCTGCGGCGTTACAGCGATTAACCATATCTATAAATTGCGAACGGTTACCGCCGCGGCTTTGAAGTTGGTAGCTCACAGGTTGATAGCGAGTCCACCATTGGCTACCTGTAATATGCTCGTTAGGCGGAGACACCTGTACAGCAGCGTACCCTTTTGGTCCTAAAAACTGCTCACATTCTTGGGCTACATCTTGCCAATTCCATTCAAATAAATGCACAAATGTTGTAGGCGCAGCCGATACTAAACTTGGTAAGGTTAAACCTAAGCTAAAACCTGCAGTGGTGATCATTTTACTGAGTTTCATAGTGTGTGTTTCCAGTGTTGGGCGAGTTAAACAACATACTCGACGTTATTTACAAGTGGTTAACACTAGTTTGAGAGTTGCTCAAATAAAAACTGAATACGTATGCATAATGGGTAAACTATCCTTTATTACTAGATAATTACCAGCCTTAAAAATTACATCTTCAAGTAAAACGCTTTACATAACGCAATATAATCATCGCTGTAGCGGTTGTTTTCATCTTTTATGCATAGGGAGGTAAGCTCAGGCAAAGTGTTTACTAAGCTAAAGCGCATTAAACTGCGGCTAAATGCTTTACTTGGTGTGGTTTTTATTTGGCAATGCGCGTTTAAATAAAGCCCGCTTTGTTTTGCCAAGTCAATGAATAAGCCCACCTCTGTGGTGGGTAAAATTACGTTAAAGCACGAATGCTCATGACTTAAACGCATATAGGCATGTATTAGTTCGTCAAAACTTAAACCATCGGTATGGCGTGCGGTGTTACGGGCATCGCTTAGCCCTTTTAAACTGCGGTTAAAATAAGGGGGGTTAGATATCACGACATCAAATGGCGCCGCCTGTTCAAACGCTTGTATAGTAGTGTGCTTTACTGTGATATTTGGCCACGGGCTAGAGGCTATATTTTGCTGCGCTTGCTTGTAAGCAGCTTCATCAATTTCAACAGCGGTTATGCTAAGTGCTGGTTGGCGCTGTTTACACATAAGCGCAAGTAAACCGGTACCTGTGCCTATATCGAGTAATGTGTTGGCACCTTTTAAATACGCCCATGCGCCAAGTAAAATGCCATCGGTTGAGACCTTCATAGCACAGCTATCGTGCTCAACCTTAAATTGTTTAAACGTAAACCCTGACATTTTTTCACCTTTTCATTCACCAACTGGCGTATAGCGCGTATAATTGCAGGTAATTGTCCCTTATTTTAGACACTCTATGCAATTTTCTGAATTTGATCTTGATACTAAACTACTCAACGCCATTGATAAAATGGGCTACGAGACACCAACCAGCATTCAACAACAAGCTATTCCTGAAGCGCTGCAAGGTCGCGATATTTTAGCATCAGCACCTACTGGCACAGGTAAAACGGCGGCATTTTTAATTCCGGCTATTCAATACTTAATGGATTTTCCGCGTCGCGACCCAGGTTTTGCACGTGTGTTAATAATGACCCCAACCCGTGAACTGGCTTATCAAATTCATGAGCAGTGTGAACTGCTTGCTAAAGGCACTCACCTTAAAATTGGTGTAGTAACAGGTGGTATAAACTACGGCACCCATAAAGAAATTTTTGAAAGCAATAACGATATTTTAATCGCCACACCAGGGCGTTTAATGGAATACCTTGAAACCGAAAATTTCCATGCTGAAAACGTAGAAATGCTTATTCTTGATGAAGCCGACCGCATGTTAGACATGGGCTTTAGAAAAGAAATGCTGCGCATATGTGACGAAGCTAAAAACCGTCGTCAGTGCTTTTTATTCTCTGCGACTCTAGAAGGCGATAGCGTTGAGTTATTTGCTGAGCGTATTTTAAACGACCCAGCTTTACTTGAAGCCGAATCGTCACGCAAAGAAAAAGCTAAAATTCATCAATGGGTTCACCTTGCTGATGACTACCACCACAAGCTTGAGCTGTTGGTTAATACCTTAAACGGCCCAGATGTAAGTAAAGCCATTGTGTTTGTAAAAACCCGTGAGCGCCTAGAAACGCTAATTGGTGAGCTAACTAACAATGGCGTAAAAGCCGCGTGGCTGCGTGGCGAAATGCCGCAAGATAAGCGCATGAAAGCGATGGAAAATTTCCACAGTGGCAAAACGCGCATATTAATAGCAACCGATGTTGCGGCTCGCGGTATTGATGTTTCTGACATTAGCCACGTAATTAACTTTGATATGCCGCGCACTGCCGATGTCTATGTACACCGTATTGGCCGTACTGGCCGTGCAGGTAAAAAAGGGATTGCTATATCATTAGTTGAAGCGCACGACATTGGCATTTTATACAAGGTTGAGCGATACACAGAGCAAAAGCTTAAGCGCCGTATAATTAAAGGGCTTGAGCCACAGCATAAAGAAGCTAAGCCACCCGCTAAAAAGCGTAAAGACCCTGTAAAAATGAAAGCTAAGAAAAAAGCCAAAGCTAAAAATAAAAAGAAATAGCACACCATAAATAAACAAGCCGGCAGTTGCCGGCTTTTTTGTACCCGTTACAAATGTAACCCAAGCATGTAACTCATTCCCATTAAAATGTAATTATTGCCCACCTGAATTCCCACTTAATAAAATAACCTTATATTTCAACAAATTAAAACTGGCATCGAAATTGTAACTGAGAAAGTAACTCAGCTAAGAATAGCTGCACGATTAACCGTAATGTAAGGATGAAGTTATGAACCGCTTTAAGTTAACTATCGCTTTAGTATCATTTTGTTGTTTATTTTTATTAGCTTGCGCTACAAAAGTAAGTGCAGCAACTAACTTAGCCGTAGTAAGCAGTGTGGCTACTCAACCTAACTTACAACAAACAATCACCAATACGTTACGTACTAACCCAAACTTAGCATTAAGCGATATTCGCGTGCAGGTTGAAGACGGTGAAGTTGACCTATACGGTGAAGCGCAAACAGGTTTTCAGCGTGCACTTGCACAAAAGTTTTTAGAAAATATGGATGGCGTTAAAATTATCCGTAATAAAATTAGTGTTATCTGATAAAGCATTACAATATTTGTTTATATAACTTATTCCTCTGCGTGGCTTGTTTCTCCAACACAAGCCGCGCTTTTTTATGCTTAACAGCACACTTTAGTATCTAAACTTCTAGCTTTAGCCCCCCTATTAAAAAATAGAGCAAACACTGAGCCGTCTTTTCCCACTCTTTTAAATTAGTGACTTACTACAGCTTTGATAAAAGAATGCTATAACAAGGCTGTAAAGTTCATATAATCAGCGCATTTTTAATGCCGTTGGCAATCTACAAGTGTTTGCTAATCAACCTCACCATAAATAACAGTTAATAATATATGGCTTAATGCATGCAAATGCCCCATGACTTATACAAGGAAGCTAATACATGAAACGATTTATTCACTACTGCTAATCCCTCTTATTGGCCATGCAGAGGAAGGTATTTTTGGCTTTGCTGCAGATGTGTCTGTATCCGGCTTTTTAGCCCAGAAATTAGTGAAATAGATATTATAAAAGTCTATGCAGATTCTGTTGCTGATCTGGCAGGATTAAAAGTAGGCGACAAGGTAATAGAGTTAGATAGCTGCACTATTCCAGCCTACTCTGCTGAGGTTACAAAAAAATCGATGACAAAAAACAGTGGTGAAACGCTTTTACTACTAATCAAAAAAACTCGATGGCAGCGAAAAGCAAATAAGTATTAACTTAAAATAAATTGATTAAAAGTATAGTTAAATTTAACCCAACGTAGCGCTTTGAAATTACTAGCAGCGCACTTTTTATGTAAAAATGCGCTGCTAGTGGGTAACTATTACTGGGCTAGTTTAAAGCAGTATTAGTCGCTCATTCGCTTTGATTTGAACCCGTATTACTCCCGCCTTGTTGTTTGGGTGACTGTTGGTTTATTTTATCGCTTATCATGGCATCGAGCTTTTCACCGCCTTTAATGCCAAAATCTAACGTACGTATTGGGAATGGAATACTAATATCTGCAGCATCAAGTGCTTGTTTAACAGCGACTACGCCTTTATGGCGTACTGTCATAAAGTCTGGCTCGCCTGGGTATTTTATCCAAAACCACACCAGTAAATTAATACTACTGTCGCCAAAACCTTCTGCGTACACAGCGGTTTCATCTTTACGTATTACAAAGTCAAACTCGTTAATTTTATCAACGATAACTTCTTTGGCTTTTTCAATGTCGTCGCCGTATGAAATACCCACCGGTACCTCAATGCGCCTAACGCCTAACGTGGTGTAATTTTTTAACACATTTCTAAATAATACCTTGTTAGGTACCAGTATTAACTGCCCGTAAAAGCTCTCTATTAGCGTGTTACGCAGGTTTATAGAATGTACAGAGCCAAATACGTCGTCGGTTTCAATTACATCACCCGCTTTAAATGGCTTGCGTATTCCCATAGCAATACCGGCAATTAAGTTCTCGGTCATGTCTTGAAAAGCAAAGCCAATGGCTAAACCCACAATACCCGCACCCGCTAGTAACGATGTGACTGTGCCTTTTAACCCCATAAAATCTAAAGCGATAAATAGGCCCACACATAACACAATAACCTTAAAAATAGACGCCATTAAATCAGCAATTTGCTTAGAGTCGAGTGAGCGCCTTAATAGGTTTTTCATTAGCTGGCCGGCAAAGCGCGCTATTATTGAAAATACAATGGCTATTACCACTGCCACAATAAAGTTTGGGATGTGGCTTATTACTACATCAAACCACCCTCCGAGTTTTTCTTCGATGAGTTTTTCGGCTTCGGCTACTGAAGGTATGCTGATCATATTTTTACACCTATCTATTTTTTATCTCATTAATAGTAGGTGAAGTTAGCAAGTTTAGCGCCAGCATAAAAAAAGCCATGCAATGCATGGCTTTTTAACTCATTGTTTGCTGAGTATAAACGCTTAGTTTTGCTCGTCGCGCATAAATACTGGCTCAAGCTCTTTTGCTGTTGCTTCAGGGCTAAAGTAATAACCCGCCACAGTAAACTCTTTTAATTGGCTCAGCTGCGTTATCTGGTTTTCTATAATGTAACGGGCCATCATGCCGCGCGCTTTTTTAGCGTAAAAGCTAATTACCTTATATTGACCATTTTTGCAGTCTTTAAAATGCGGGGTAATAATTTGCGCATTGAGTGCTTTTTTATCTACTGCTTTAAAGTACTCGTTTGAAGCAAGATTAACGAGGTATTGTGCGTCTTGCGCTTTTAATTCCTCGTTTAATTTATTAGCAATAATGCTGCCCCAAAATTCATACAAATTTTTCCCACGAGGGTTATCAAGCTTGGTGCCCATTTCTAGGCGGTAGGCTTGCATTAAATCAAGCGGCTTTAATAAGCCGTATAAACCTGAAAGTATTCGTAAATGGCTTTGCGCATAATCGAGGTTAGCGGCAGTGAGTGTTGCGGCATCTAAACCACCGTACACATCGCCGTTAAAGGCTAGTACCGCTTGTTTAGCATTACTTTGTGTAAATGGTTGCGACCATTCGCTAAAGCGCGCAGCGTTAAGCCCTGCAAGCTTATCGCTAATTTTCATTAGGCTGCCAATTTGCGCTGGAGTTAGTTCACGGCATACTTTCATGAGCTCTTCGCTGTGCTCTAGTAATTCAGGTTGAGTGAACTTATCTGTTGCGGGTGGCGTTTCGTAATCAAGATTTTTTGCTGGTGAAATAACAGTGATCATAGTTAGCTATTGACTTGTAATTTATTTAATGTCAATTTCAACATTAAATGAGACGAAAAGCACGTTTTGTTTATAAAATACCATTGAAAATTAATCGCAATGGCCTAAATCCTACCTTAATAAATCATGCATCGTCGTTTTTCTATTGATAAGGACATAAGACCTATCAAGCATTGTCACACTGTTGCAGTATTGAATACTTATATTAAGGTAGTTTAGATTTTCTTTTAACTTGCTTGGAATGAGGAAGGCAAATGACTAGCGCTCTACAAAGGCTAAAACAACATTCATCTATCGTAGCCGACACTGGCGATATTGAAGCGATCAAAAAGCATCAACCAGAAGATGCAACCACAAACCCGTCGCTTTTATTAAAAGCGAGCGAGATTGAAGCTTACAAGCCTTATTTAGATAAAGCTTGGAGCTATGCAAAAGAAACAGAGCAAGATGCAGCTAAACAGCTTGAACTTGCATGTGACTACTTTGCCGTATTACTTGGTAAAGAAATTAGCGAAATTGTACCTGGTTATATTTCTACTGAAGTAGATGCTCGTTTATCATTCGACACCCAAGCAACTATTGATAAAGCACATACCCTGCTTAGCCTTTATGAAATAGAAGGTGTAAGCAAAGACAAAATTTTAATTAAAGTTGCGTCTACATGGGAAGGCATTAAAGCGGCCGAACAGCTAGAAAAAGAAGGGACTAAATGTAACCTAACTTTATTATTTAGCGATGCTCAAGCACGTGCATGTGCTGATGCAAACGTATTTCTAATCTCGCCATTTGTTGGCCGTATTTTAGATTGGCACGTAGCAAATGGTATGGAAAAACCATCCGATCCGCTACAAGATCCAGGTGTTCAATCTGTACGTAGCATTTTTGAGTTTTATAAACGCCATGATTACAAAACCGTTGTTATGGGCGCAAGCTTCCGTAACACGGGTGAAATTATTGCGCTTACAGGTTGTGACAAGCTAACGATTAGCCCTAACCTACTAGAAGATTTAGGCAATTTAGAAGGCGCAGAAGAATACTTACTACAAAGTGATATTCCTAAAGAGCCAAAGCCTGCTCCACTTACTGAGTCGCAGTTCCGTTGGTTACATAACCAAGATGCAATGGCCACTGAAAAACTAGCTGAAGGTATCCGCTCATTCGCAGATGCACAAGAGCAGCTAGAAGCACGTTTTAAAGCAATGTAATACGCGCTAATTATGTATTAAACGCCGCACCTGCGGCGTTTTTTTATGCCCTTAATATAATCCGCACTGCTTTATACTAACCTGCCACAGCATGTACCATTGCCTACACAGCTAAATAGTTCACTTTTAGTGTTTTTTTATTTATTTTTTCTATCTAAAAATAGCGCGCTCAATAAAGCTAGTTAGTATTAAACTTCATCAACGCATCACATACCTGTAACAAATTCGTCACTTTTTTATTCTATTTTAGCTAGGCCTGTGGTATAGGTATTCTCGAGGTTCACTAAAATCAATAGGAGATAGTCATGGATAGCCTAAACGATATATTAGAGATATTAGAAGGTCCTGATACAACAAGAAAAACCTCTCAAAAGAATAAAAAAAGAAAGTGGCGCGAGATTGAGGCCATAAAAGACAAACAACGGTTACGTAAAGAACTACAGGAGTTAGACTTTTTTACAGACAGCATTGAAATTGATGAGCTAGATTTTTAATTTCAAACTCATTGCGCTCAATTAAGCAATTTATTTTGCGGCAGGAAAACCGTATCGATAGTAAAGCCTAACGCCAGGTTTTCCCCCTTCAAAATAATTGATAATTATTGCGCATGGGCATTAAACAAAATAACTAAGCAAAAGGCTTTCATAATACGAAAGCCTTTTTTAATATATCAATTAAACCTGCCAGTTAATGGCATTATCGCCTTGGGCTTGTAATAATTCATTTGTTTGTGAAAAGTGCTTACAGCCAAAAAAACCACGATGCGCAGAAAGCGGCGATGGGTGCGGCCCTTCTAAAATATGATGGCGAGCGCTGTTAATATTTTTACCTTTTTTTTGCGCATGAGCGCCCCATAAAATAAACACCACTCCTTTGCAGTGTGCATTTATATGAGCTATCACGTTATCGGTAAATTGCTCCCACCCTAAATGCTTATGCGAGTGCGCTTGGCCTTGCTCAACCGTGAGTACCGTATTGAGTAAAAACACGCCCTGCTCTGCCCAGCTTTGTAAGTAGCCATGGTCTGGTATTTCAAAACCGGGAATATCCGTTGCCAATTCTTTGTACATATTTTTTAGCGACGGCGGTAACTTTTTAACCTCTGGCAACACAGAAAAACATAAGCCATGGGCTTGGCCTTCTCCGTGGTATGGGTCTTGGCCTAAAATAACCACGCGAATATTGTTAAGGGCTGTCGCTTCAAAGGCGCTAAATACTTGCTCTTTGGGTGGGTACACAGCAACACCTTCGACACGGCGTTTTGCCACATAATCTAATGTTTGCTGCATATAAGGTTGCTGTAATTCATATTCTAAAAAGGCTGGCCAATCGCTCATTGTATACTCTTAACTTGTTTGCGTGATGCGTCTATTTTATCACACATATTTGCCAGTCCATCTAGCATGCGCGGCGTAAAACGATGTAATAAATCGGCATTTACACGTATAAATTGATCATGTTTTACAGCGGGGACTTCTGGCCATTTTTGCCAATTAATTTTAGGTTGTGGCTTATCGGCTTGTTCATCAGGAATAATAATAACCTGTGGTTTTTTAATCACCACGTTTTCAATACTTATTTGCGGGTAGTCGGTTGGGCTGTGTGCAAATACATTGCTTACATGACATGTTTCAATAAGCTGGTTTATCCATGTGTTTTCACTTACCGTCATCATTGGCTCTGGCCATAATTGATAAAAACCAGTTAATATTTTTTTGCTTTGCTGCTGCTTTTTAATTTTTTTGAGCTTAGTAATAAATGCGTTTGCTACTTGCTTGCTTTGCTCAATACGCCCTGTAAATTTTCCAAAAGCAATCAGCTCATTTGCAACTTCTTCTATTTTTTTTGGATCACTTAAATGTACTTTTATACCAAGGCGTTTAATTTGTTCTAAATCTTCACTTTGATTACCGCTTTTCCAACCAATCACTAAATCGGGTTTTAGCGCTAATAATTTTTCAAGAGAAATACCATAGTAACCACCAATGCGCTCAATACTTTTAGCTTCATTTGGGTAATCGGCGTAATCAACAGTGCCAACAATATTACTTCCCGCACCTATAGCAAATAGGTTTTCTACTATATGCGGTGCAAGTGCTACAACGCGCAGTTTATCTGGCGCAGCTGTATCACGGGCCACGGCACTGCCCCCTGAACACAATAACAGCAGTGCAGTAAAAAACGCTTTATACATTAGTAATCAAACCCTTCTAGTGCTTTTATACCCGAGTCGAAGGCGTGTTTAACATTGCGCACTTCGCTTACAGTATCGGCAAGGTCTGTTAACGTGCGGTGCGCTGCGCGACCTGTAATAATAACCGATTGCATGGGAGGGCGATTATTTAGCGCGTTTACTACCTCATCTAAATCAATATAACCGTAAGTCACCATGTAGGTAAGCTCATCAAGTAATACTAAATCAATACTGCTATCTGCAAGCATACGCTTTGACTCTTGCCACGTTGCTTGCGCGGCTGCGGTGTCGGCTTCTTTGTTTTGCGTATCCCATGTAAAACCGGTATTCATAACGGCAAATTCAACCCCTGCGCCTTGTAATAAGTTACGCTCTCCACACTCCCATGTGCCTTTAATGAACTGACAAACAGCGGCTTTTTTACCATGCCCTACGCAGCGAGCAACCACACCAAAGCCTGAGGTAGATTTACCTTTACCATTACCCGTAATTACCTGAAATATCCCTTTAACATCTTGCGCAGCAGCCACGCGTGCATCTACCTGCTCTTTTACTTTTTGTTGGCGCTGCTGGTGCTTCTCGTTATTTGTATCCGTCATTATTATCTCCTTCATAAATCGATATAATGTGTTGTATGTTCAAATGCGCCTCGCACATAGTGGCCAGGCGCTCTAGTTGTTGCTCGCGGTGCGCTACAATACTCACAGGTTGTATGGCTGCATCGCTTTTTACCCACTTTAAAATTTGCAGTGTGGCAGCGGGTTCATCAAACAAGCCATGTAAATAAGTACCAGCAATGGCATTGTCGTCACTAATAAAGCCATCGTTTTCAAACCCATGAGGGTGCGCGTTAAACGTTAAAAATGGCTTATTAAGTGCTGCGCCTTCACTAATGCCGGCATGAATTTCGTAGCCGCTACACGGTGTTTGCAAATCATTTAACTGCATAGCCGCCGTTACTTTAGTGAGTACTTTTTGGGTGCTAAGTGTGGTTTCAAAATCGCATAGGGCAAGCCCCGTTACTTGCTTTAATGACGACTCGACTCCGTTGGGATCATTTATGGTATACCCCAACATTTGCATACCGCCACACACCCCCAATACTTTACCGCCATAACGTATGTGGCGCTTTATTTGCGTATCCCAGCCTTCATTTTTTACAAAACTTAAATCACCCAGCACGTTTTTACTGCCAGGAATAATAATCAGATCAACCGGTGGGATCGCGTGTGTGTGGCGTACATAATTTATATTAATATTTGGGTGCAGCCGCAATGCATCAAAATCGGTATGGTTACTAATATGCGGCAATAAAAGCACAGCTATATTAATGGTGGCAGTCGTCACCGTGTTATCTATTGCTACAGCATCTTCGGCATCAAGTGCTAAATCATGCAAATAAGGCAGCACTCCAAGCACTGGTTTTTTTGTGTAGCGCTCAAGCCAATCTAGCCCACTTTGTAGCAAGCTTATATCGCCTCTAAAGCGGTTTATAACAAAGCCTTTTACGCGCGCTTGCTCGGATTCGCTTAATAACGCAAGTGTGCCCACTAAATGCGCAAACACACCGCCTTTGTCTATATCGGCAATAATAATGACAGGGCAATCTACCGCTTCTGCGTAACCCATATTGGCAATGTCGTTCTCGCGTAGGTTTATTTCTGCGGGGCTGCCTGCGCCCTCAACCAATAATAAATCAAACTGCTTTGCTAGGCGTTTATGCGAGGCAAGCACTGCATCCATCGCAACCTGTTTATAGTTATGATAAGCCCCTGCCTCCATATTACTAATGGCTTTTCCATGTATAATGACTTGTGCCCCCGTATCACTATTTGGTTTGAGCAATATGGGGTTAAAGTCGTTTTGAGGCTCTACTTTAGCGGCTATAGCTTGCAAAGCTTGCGCACGGCCTATTTCGCCACCCTCTTTTGTAACCGCGCTATTAAGCGCCATATTTTGCGGTTTAAAAGGCGCGACCTTTACACCTTGCTTTGCAAACACTCTACAAAGCGCAGCGACTAAGGTGCTTTTTCCGGCATCTGACGTAGTGCCTTGAATCATTAAGGTTTTCATCAGCACTATGCCTTTGTTTTTCTAAAAAAGAGTAAGCTTAAAAAAAATACGCTACCCATGGCTGCTGTAATTACCCCTACAGGGAGCTCTTGGTTTTTAAGTAATGAGCGCGAAAGCACGTCAACCCACACCATAAACGTGCCGCCCACTAAGCTCGTAATTAGTAAGCCAGCAGTACTGCCCTGAGATATAAAAAAGCGCACTATGTGCGGCACCATTAAACCTACAAAGCCAATACCGCCACATAGGGCCACCAGCACGGCCGTTATTAACGAGCTCAATACCAACATTAAAATTCTAAAACGGTGCACACGGACCCCAAGCGTTATCGCGCTTTCATCGCCAAGAAGCAGCGCATTTAACTGCCTTTTAAAGCTCAGCATAAAGCTAATACACACCACTATAACCACGCATGGCAACCATAACGTGGCCCATTGTGCGCGGGCAAAGCTACCTAACGTCCAAAACAAAATACCAGCCACTGCTTGCGGGTCACTCCAATACAGCAATAAACTTGTAAATGCGCTAAATAAAAACGACAGTGCCACCCCCGCTAGCAACATAGACTCTACTTGCGTGCTTTTTTGCCGCCCAGCAATAAGTATCAATAAGCCCATTGCTAAAAAGCTCCCTAATAAGGCAGCAGCCGATAACATAAACCCTGCACTAATACCCGCAACGGCCATAAGCAGTACTACCCCAAACGACGCGCCTGACGATATGCCAAATAAATACGGATCAGCGAGCGGGTTACGAGTAACCGTTTGTAAAATAAGCCCTGCAATAGCCAAACCTGCACCCGCCATAAAGGCAAGTAAGGTACGAGGTAACCTAAGCTCATAAATAATACGCGCGTTAAACGAGCCCTCCCCTGCTGATAAAACCCCTGTGAGCACATCACTTAACGGCGTATCTGCGGCGCCAAAGCTCAGTGCGCTAAAAAGGCTGCCCAGTGCAATTAATACGGCTGCTATAAATATTGTCCACTGGTTTATTTTTGTTATATCCATTTAATTAATAGCCATAAAAGTAAGTAATATGAGGAATAGTTTGGCCATCTTCTGTGCGCTGTGGGTGGCTAGTTACGCGCGCACATACCCCAAAAACATCCGCTAGCATGTCCTCACTAAGTACCTGCGCAGGCGAGCCTGTATGTGTTATTTTACCCTTATGAATAACCACCAGCTCATCGCACATAGCGGCTGCTAAATTTAAATCATGAAATGAGGCAAACACAGTAACCCCTAGCGATTTTGCCAGTTCCATCACTTGTATTTGGTATTTAACATCTAAATGGCTGGTTGGCTCATCCATGATGAGTAATTGCGGTTGCTGCACTATAGCGCGGGCAATCAATGCACGTTGCTTTTCGCCCCCCGAAAGCGATTCAAAATTTTGCTTACACTGTTGCTCAAGCCCTACGGTTTTTATTGCCTGTGTAATTTTTTGTTTGTCGCTGTGGGTGGTGGCGCTAAATAGTGATTTATGAGGTGTAAGCCCAAGGGCAACCACATCAAATAATGTTAGGTTAAATTGCGCAGGCGTTTCTTGTAGAACTACAGCAACATATTTTGCGTAGTCTTCACTTTTAAGCTGCCAAATATCCTGCTGATTAAAGGTAACGTTACCAGCGGTCGGTTTATTAAAGCGATACAAACAGCGCAGTAAGCTCGACTTACCCGCCCCATTTGGGCCAATTAACCCAATAAACTTACCCTTAGCTATGTGTAAATTAATATTGTTTAAAATGGCGTGATCATCGACTTCCCACGACACATTTTGAACGTTTAATAAGGGTGTATTTGGCGCTAATGTAGTTTGCAAAAGTGAGTCCTTGGAAAGCGTGCACTCACTAACACACAGCTAAAAGACTAGTGCATCAATAAAAATGAGTTTACCCGCTCGTTAAAAAAGTATACCAATCTAGAACTTCTCATGCTGATTGATATGTCTCATTTGTATCTGACTTAAAGCGTGGTGCTAATTACAGTTACGGGAATAGTTGAGGAATTTCACCCCATTCCAAATGAGGGTCTATTATGGGCGGGTAAGTAAATAATTTAAAGCAAAAAAAACCGCGCTCATTAGAGCGCGGTCAATAAAGGGAGTGTTTAAGCAACGCTTAAAACTTGTATTCCATACCTAGGCCAACGTAGTCTTGGTCAACATTGTTGTCCATATCAAAGCTTGAGTAAAAACCAAATACTTTAATGTTTTTATTAAACTTATGATCAACACCTACAGAAACTGCCGTTTTGTCGTCGCTGTCATCAAAGTCCATTGCTTGGTATTGCACTTTAAACGTGTTTTTACCCATGCTGTAGGCTGCGTTTAATAAATAGCCGTCAGCTTCTGCGCTACCGTCTACTTTTTCTTGAGTTTGGTACATAGCGCCTAATTTAAAGCTCTCTACTTTACCTTGAATTGACGCACGCACTACATCGTAGCCATTTACTTCGCTATCGGCTGCAACCGAGGCGTAAACCGCACTCTTTTTAAGTGCAGAGTCACCGTAGGTAACCGCCATTGAATAACCGTTATCTGCATCTACGTCATCTTCGGCAATAAATGTAGCAAGTACTTTAAAGCCTTCGTAGCTTTTAGATGTATAAGTGATTGAATCACCTAAGCGGTTTTCACCTTTAAAGACATTTTTAATATCGCCTTCAAGGTCATTAAATAAATCTAACTTACCTTGCGATTGTTTAAGCGCTGTATCGTTACGACCCACAACAACTTGACCATATGCACCTTTTAAACCTACATACTGGTTACGTGCAGAAATATTGTCGTCGTTATCACCTTTAGAGTCAGCATCAGATACATCAACTTGAAACTCAAACTTATAAACCGCTTCTAATCCATCAGTAATCTTTTCAGACCCTTTTAGTCCAAAGCGAGATGCATTACTTTTAATTTCAGTGAAAGACCCTTCGCCATCATCAGACGATTGCACAGTAACATTCGCTTTACCGTATACATCAACGTCTGCAAACGCGCTAAAAGATAAACCACTTACTAGTGCAACACATAAGCTCGATTTTACAAAATTCATGTTATTTCCTCGATAATCACAAGACTAATTTTTAAAACAGCTGCAGTTTGTCACCTTTAAATGACAGATATATTACAAAGGAAACATTTTTGTCTTTTTATTTTAATAAAAGTGTCTAAATTCTGAAAACAAACCGACATGAATATTTAATAAACAAAATTGTACCTATTCAACCTCATTAAAAATCATAGTCGGTATTTAGTGTTCATCAACAGGCTGATAAGCATTTATTTTAGGTAATAAGTTAATCAGGGTTTCTATTAACTCTTTTTGTTCGTTGTCTCTGTGGTAAGCCACAAAAATATCACGCGAAGTATGTTCTACGTCTTTTACATGAAACAGCTCACCCTTTTCTAGGTGAGACTCAACAAGTACCTCAGGAATAAACGCGCTACCACCACACTGAAGAATTAAATCAAGGGCAATACGTCCCGTACTGGTTCTAAAATAAGGCGGCGTTTTACCGGTAAATTGGCGCGCATGCCATAGTGAAAACGTAGTACCCCAATCAACATATACATATTGGTTATCAAAAAAGTTCTCGTTAGTGGCCGTGTCATAGCCACTAACCGGAATAATTGGCAGCTCGCAAATTCGCTCAACCACAAGCTCGTCTACTTTAGGGGGGTCAAATAAAATGGCCAAATCAAGCGTACGCTCTAATAATAACCGCGTGCTTTCTTGTTGGGCTTTAACCTCTGCGACCAACGAGACCCCAGGCATAGCCGACACAATATTAGTAATGCCAAATTGTAAAAACGCATCCCATATATTAGGCGTACCCGCTAAACTTATTTGCTTGTGCATGTTATCGGCAAGTGCCACATCGACTTTGGCACGCTGCATGCCGGTGATGATCATTTTAGCGTGCGGAAGCAACCGCTCTCCTGGCGCCGTTAATTGAATATTGTTACGCTGGCGAATAAACAAGTTTACACCCAACCCCTGCTCTAATTGGCGAATTCGAAAGCTTACTGCCGATTGAGTGATATACAGGTTTTCAGCTGCTTTACCAAAGTGACGCGTGCGCACAACCTCTACAAATGTTTTTAATAAATCTATATCCATTTTTGATTCTCACGATAAAAATAACTTGTTTAATAAATTGTCAAACTTGCATCATACTCCAGCAATAAACAGGGTATGAGGATACAGTTATGAGCAACGATATTTCACTACTTCGCCAAGCGTTTGTTAGCCAACGTCAATTTTATGATGATCAAAACTTTCCTCGCGGGTTTAGCCGCAGCGGAAACTTCACCTTATTAGAAGCCAGCATATTAGAGCAACACGGCGTTGTACTAAAAGGGCTTTATAATAAAACTTTAGCACCTCAAAATACGCTACAAGAGCAATTTGTTGACGTAGTTTGTGGCAGTAAAGAACCTACAAACCCAATTGAAAAAGCCTGGGTTAAATATTTAAAACTAACAACCTGTAAAACCAAGTTTCATACACTTTTTGGCCGTTCAAAAATGTCAGGGCCGGTACCAATAAGCCAAGACGATTATAGCGAATCAGATAGCGTATAAGCCCCTAAGATATTTGCTTTTTTGCGTTTTAACAGTTACAACTTGTATAAGCAAATACTTTTGCAAAATATCAAACAAGGTTGTTACGTGACGCGAAAAATACTCATAGTTGAAGATACGCCTACTATAGCGCGTGTGCAAAAGCATATCGCGCTTAAAGCAGGTTACGAAGTAGATATAGCCGAGTCTTTAGCGGCAACAAAAGAGCTAATAAAACACAATAGCTACTTTTGCGCTGTTGTTGATTTTATCCTTCCCGATGCTCCTGCCGGTGAGGCGATTCCGTATACTATTAATGCCGACATTCCCACCATAGTAATGACAGGCAACATAGATAAACAAACTCGCGACACGGTAGAAAAATACCCAATAATTGATTACATAATCAAAGAAAACAAACAAGCTTACCAATACCTAGAAAAACAACTAAGCCGTTTACCACGTAACGAGAACGTAAAAGTGTTGGTCGTCGACGACTCAACCTCTACCCGTAGATACATTTGCAGTTTACTAAAGCGCCATAAGTATCAAATACTCGAAGCAAAGGACGGCAAAGATGCGCTAGAGGTACTTGAAAGCCAAAAAGATGTGTCTGTTATTATTACCGATAACGAAATGCCAAACATGAATGGTGATGAGCTATGCGCCGAAATTCGCCGGCTTTACAGTAATGATGAAAAAGCCATTATCGGTATTTCGGGTGCTGACTCGTCAGCATTATCGAGCCTATTTTTAAAAAATGGTGCCAACGACTACCTCCATAAACCCTTTAACAGCGAAGAGTTTTACTGCCGACTAAGTCAAAACGTCGACATGCTTGAGCAAATAGCAACAATCAAACGCCAAGCAAATACTGACTACTTAACTAACCTGCCTAATCGTCGCTACTTTTTTGAAGAGTCGAGCAAATCACTCAAGTATTTAAAAAAATCGAATCAAGATGGTGCACTCGCCATGCTTGATATAGACCATTTTAAATCGATTAACGATACATACGGTCACGATTCAGGCGATGAGGTTCTCAAAGGGTTGGCGGTGTGTTTTAAAAAGTACTTTGAAAAGCAGCTAGTCGCTCGCTTAGGCGGTGAAGAATTTGCCGTTTACTTTACTGATGCAACCACAGCGCAAGCGCTAAAACGCCTTGAAGGATTTAGGCAATTTATAGAGCTTAATAGCCAAGAGTTTAGCCAAGAAAAAATTAAATTTACAATTTCTATTGGTTTTGCAAGCGGCCCTATTTACCAAATAGATGAGTTACTTAAACAGGCCGATTTAAAGCTGTATGATGCAAAAGAAACCGGCCGTAATAAAGTAATAAGCTAAACCTTAACGCTGCTTTATAGCAACTTGTTTAAACTATTATTGCGCATAGGTATTAAACTTCGGCGGCGGTAACAGCCGCTTTTTTACGCTTACGCGATTGATGATAAGAGTCCCAAGTAAATATAGCCAGTGCACTCCAAATACAGGCAAACGTAATCACCCGCTCTGCATCAAATACTTCATCGTAAAACACCACAGCAAGCATAAACATTAAACTTGGCCCTATGTACTGAAAAAAGCCTAATGTTGTGTACTGCAAACGCTTGGCCGCTCCGGTAAAGCAAAGCAGCGGCAACGTAGTAATAATACCGGCACTAATTAACAGCGCATTGGTATGCCAATCGTTTAGGGCTAAGTCGGAAGTAGGCGTTGGTGCCATTACCCACCAGTAAATTAATGCAACCGGCAGTAAAATTAGGGCTTCGAGTAAAATGCCTGGCAGCGCTTCAACAGGTAACTTTTTACGCAGTAAGCCATAAATAGCAAAAGACGTGGCAAGCGAAAACGCCACCACCGGAAACGAGCCAAAACTGACCAATTGCAATACTACGCCCGCAAAGGCTAAAAACACTGCAAACCCTTGTAACTTTCGCAGCCGCTCGCCTAAAAATAGCATGCCCAACAGCACATTAAGTAATGGGTTTATGTAATACCCTAAACTGGCATCGAGCATATGGTTATTATTAACCGCCCAAATAAATAACCCCCAGTTAAAGCCCAATATAGAAGAGGTAAGTACTAACATTAAAATAATTTTTGGCTGGGCAACTATGCGCTTAACCTTATCCCAGTATTTAAGCACACTGACCACAAGCACTAAAAAAACCACAGACCAGACAACACGGTGAGTTAAAATTTCAAAAGCAGAAACATGCTGTATTTGTTTGAAATAAATAGGCGCTAAGCCCCACATTAAAAAAGCTAAACAGGCAAAAATACCGCCTTTACGCTGCTCGTTTGCAATCGACATACATACTACTTATTCATACTAAAAGGCCGACAGTTTATACCAATTCGCGCTATTAAGTGATTTATTTTGCGGTAACTAAAGCTCAGCGCAAGGCAAAGCTTTTTATTTTAGCCGTACGTAATTAGCAGCTTTAACCTACTAAATACGTACCTGTACCAAAGGCGATTTGGATTGCCTTTTCATTGTGTAGCTCCATTCTACATACACACACTTTATTACCAGAGCGGATCAAAGTAGCACTGGCTGTAAATGTCTCCCCTTTGCCAGGGCGCAAATAATCTGTGCGCAAATCAATAGTGCCTAAGGTAGCCAGCTTTTGCTGTACGCTAGGGATATCGAGCTCGGTTAATTTATCAATAACACTGGCTGCTGCAAGCATGCCGCCCACATTATCGAGCACCGCCGATATAATACCGCCGTGAAGAATTTTTTGCGCAGGATTGCCTATAAATACATCCTGCCAGGGAAAGGTAATTTTAGCTTGCTCAGGGCTGAGCGACTCTACCGAGATATTTAAAAACTGATTAAATGGCATGCCATTTACAAACAGTGCGCCAACTTGTTCAATTAACATTTCTTTATTCATTATTATTCTCTATGTTTAAATTAACACTGGTACGATGAGTTAAGCATACCTGAAGCAAAACCACGAGGCACTAATTAAATCATTTACCTCTAAGCTAAAGACATCCTATAAAAAAACCACTAAAATAGCCGCCGATGAATACTCTAACCCCTACACCTAGCACATTGGTCCGCAAGCCCGACACGGTTCTTAAACAAGTGTTTGGCTACAGCGAGTTTCGTGATGGCCAAAAAGCGGTGATCGACGCGGCCATTAATGGCCAAGACTCTTTGGTACTACTGCCTACAGGCGGCGGTAAATCAGTGTGTTACCAAGTACCAGCGTTAGTGCTCGAAGGGGTTACTGTGGTAATTTCACCGCTTATCTCGCTCATGCAAGACCAAGTAACGCAACTGCAAGCATTAGGTGTTAAAGCCGCTTACATTAATAATAGCCTGACTCGCGAAGAGCAACAATTAGTGTACCAACAATTGCACCTAGGGCTAATAAAATTACTGTATGTTGCCCCTGAAAAAGTGCTTCAGCACGAATTTACCGAGCGACTCAGCCACTTAAATATCAGCTTATTTGCAATTGACGAAGCACATTGTGTATCACATTGGGGGCATGACTTTAGACCTCATTACTTTAGATTAAATGAGCTTAAACAGCGCTTTTCCCATGTACCTATGATGGCACTGACCGCCACGGCCGATAAAGCGACCCGCTTTGATATAGTTGAGCAATTAAAATTACAACAGCCCTATATACATACCGGCAGCTTCGACAGACCGAATATTCGTTACACCATCGAAGAAAAGTTCAAGCCAATGGCGCAACTACTGCGCTATTTAAAAGAGCAAAAAAATCAAAGTGGCATTATTTACTGCACTAGCCGTAAGCGTGTTGATGACATTGCCGAAAAACTCGCTGATGCAGGTTTAAATGCCGCCGCGTACCATGCTGGCATGAGCAACGAGCAGCGCCAATTTGTGCAAACCGGGTTTGCCCGCGATGATATTCAAATAGTCGTTGCAACCGTTGCCTTTGGTATGGGCATAAATAAACCAAATGTGCGTTTTGTTCTGCATTATGATATTCCAAAAAGTATTGAAGCCTACTATCAAGAAACCGGCCGCGCTGGGCGTGATGGCTTAGCCGCAGAAGCCATTATGTATTTTGATCCCGCCGACATAGGCCGCGTTAGGCGCTTTTTTGAAGACATAGACGATGAACAACGCCGCCGCGTAGAAGAGCAGCGTTTTAATGCCATGGCCAGCTTTGCCGAGGCGCAAACATGCCGCCGGCAAATACTATTAAACTACTTTAGCGAGTATAAACGCGAGCAATGTGGCAACTGTGATATTTGCATTAACCCACCAAAAAGCTTTGATGGCACATTAGTAGCGCAACAAGCACTTTCGTGTGTGTATCGAGCTGGGCAGCGTTTTGGCTTAGGCTATATTGTAGAATTATTACGCGGGGCTAATACCAGCCGCATACGCGACAACAACCACCACGAACTCAGCACCTATGGCATAGGCAAAGACAAAAGCAGTGAATTTTGGCTCAGTATATTACGCCAACTTATACACCAAGGCTTGTTAAGCCAAGATATTACCCAAGGTGCCTCGCTGCGCTTAACCGAAGCAGCACGCGCTGTACTTAAAAGTGAATACGCTCTACAGCTTGCCGAGCCGCGCTTGCAAGCTAAGCACGTATACCAAGATAAACTGGCGCAGTTTAACTACGATAAAAAACTATTTGCCCGCTTACGGGCTCTGCGTAAAGAACTCGCTGATGCCGACGATGTACCGCCGTACGTTGTATTTAACGATAAAACCTTAGCCGAAATGGCTCAATTAATGCCCACCAACGACAGCGAATTTTTAAAGGTGTCGGGCGTTGGCTTTACCAAACTCAATAAATATGGCGGCGAATTTTTAACGGCCATTCGTAATTACCTTGCTAGCAATTAAGTAAACTATGACCCAAATTGAATACAATCACGCCCATAAATGCATTGTTATAAGCCCGGTAGAAGCCCCACACGATGAAGACTTTGAGCTGTGGAGCACGCTGTTTTTACACGCCGATGAAATAACAATTATTGACTACGCAGGGGGTGCTGACCGTCATCAATTGCGCTTTAGCTATCAACAGCAAACCTTTAATTTAAATTTTGAACACTACAGCGAAAGTATTTGGATTAATGGCGAAGGCCAAGAAGCCGAGCATTTATTAGCAGCCCTTGCTTTTTACTTAAGCTAAAACGCCTCGCATATGCACTAATTAACAAAGGTGCATAACGGTAACAATTAATTAGTTTCAAAATACATACCTTTTACTTACATTGTAATAACAATGATGTAAGCTTATATTACGACTCATATTTGCAGTAGTATTGAAGAGGTTGAATGGTGAATAGAAAATGGATTGCACACTGTTGTATAAGCTTAGCCCTTGTAAGCTTTAGTGCGCCTAAGGCCTTTGCACAACAACCACCCAATAAAACTAACGCCTGCCCCGCTGTGCAAACTCACTCAGACAAAAGCAATAATTTACGCCGTGAGGTTGAAGATAAAACCACACTGATTAATAGTCGCAGCGACGCCCAAATAACTTCAATTACCCTTAAACAACTTAACGTTTTTAATACCGAGCTGGAAGAGGAAAATAACGCGCTTTTTCGTTTTGCCAACCGCGCGCATATTCAAACCGAGCCAGACGTTATTAGTAATATTTTGTTATTTAAACAAGGCGATAATTACAATGCCAGAAAGCTCGCTGAGTCAGAGCGTTTATTACGCCAACAAAACTATTTATATGATGCGCAAATAAGCGCGGTTGAAAACTGCGACGGCAACGTAGATGTAACGGTGGTAACTCGCGATTTATGGACCTTACTACCCGAAATAAGCTTTAGTCGCAGCGGTGGCGAAAATAAATCGAGTATTGGTTTTCGTGAGTCCAATTTACTGGGTTGGGGCAAGCGTTTATCGTTTTCACGCACCACCGACAGCGATCGTAATGGTTATTTATTTGTTTATGACGATCCTAATATATTATCTAGCCGGTATCGCGGGCGCTTAGAGTATGCCGACAACAGTGACGGAAAACGCCACTTATTAGAGCTAACCTATCCGTTTTACGCCATAGATACACCTTATAGCTATGGTATTAAAAGCTTTTCTGAACAGCGAGAAGAGTCGTTGTATCGCCGTGGTGATGAATACAGTGAGTTTGATCAAACAACCGATTTTTTTAGCGCTTTTTTAGGCCACTCTAAAGCATTATCTGATAGCTGGACACAGCGCTTAACGCTTGGCTATGTAAACCAAGAAGACAGCTTTGCAGAAATAGAAACAACCTTTGCTCCCTTGGCCAAAAACAGACAACTAAGTTACCCCTATGTGAGTGGTCATTGGTTTGAAGACAGTTATATAAAAGTGCGTAATTTTGACAGTATTTCGCGCACCGAAGATTTAAATTTAGGGTGGAATATTAAAGCCCTATTAGGCTACTCAGATGAGTCACTAAGTAATGATGACAGCAGAGCCGTGTATTCGTTAAAAGCTAAAAAAGCACACTTTACTACCGACAGAACGCTGTGGCGTTTTAGTGCTCAAGTGGATGGTTATTGGAATAAAGAGCAAAAACAACTAGAAAACTTTTTAGCCACCAGCGAAGTGCAGTACTACTTAAATACCAGCGAAAACCAATCTTGGTTTGTTAAAGCCCGTGCCCAGTATGCTAAAAACCTAACCGCCGATAAGCAGCTAACACTCGGCGGCGAAACGGGCCTTCGTGGCTATCCTATGGATTACCAGCACGGCGACCGAAGCTTTTTAGTCAGCCTAGAAAAACGCTATTACTGGGAGTACGATTTACTGCAGCTATTTAAAGTAGGTGCAGCGGGCTTTGTTGATGTTGGCCGCGCTTGGTTTAACGATGAAGACAACGGCGAGAACGATCATGTTTTAAAAAATGTTGGGGTGGGTTTGCGTTTAGCACCTAGCAGAGCAAACTCTGGCACCATGATCCACCTTGATATTGCCGCCCCGCTTGATAGCTACGACGATGTTGATTCGGTGCAGTGGCTCGTAAGTGTTAAAAACACCTTTTAAATAGCGAGCAATAAACGAAAGAGTTACACTAGCGCTTTAATTTTCCTAAAAAAGTACGGGATCACACTTTGGAATTGTTTGCACTTTTAGAGCTAATGGGTACGCAATATAAATTGATTGTTACCCTTATGGCCATTTTACTTTTTCCTCTTTTATTAAAAGTCACTAAAAAGTTGCTCGAAAAAGCCATAAAAGGAAAAGTAGATGTTCATCGTAAATTTAGAGCTGAGCTGTTATTAAAAATAATACTCGCGTTTGTAGTACTGTGCTTAGTGCTTATATTTTGGGGTATAGAGCTGCGCGGGCTATTAGTTTTGGGCTCATCATTATTTGCTATGCTCGGGGTCGCTTTATTTGCCGCTTGGTCGCTGCTTAGTAACCTTACCGCTTTTTTACTCATGTTTATTCAAAATGGTTTTCATGTGGGGAATTGGGTGCGTATTGTTGATGGCGCAAACCATATAGAAGGGCGCATTGTCGAATTAGGTTTAATGAACGTGCTACTTGAGCATGTGGATGGGCACCGAGTTGTTTACCCTAATAACCTGTTTGTGACACGCCCGGTTATGGTATTAAATAAAGAACCTAAGCCTACAAAGGCACCGGTAATAAAACGGATTATTGGCCCTAAAAAGACATAGTTTAAAAAGTCATATCCGCAAAAAAGCCGCAGTAAGGCAAACCTCACTGCGGCTTTTTACTAGCTAACACAATGCTAATTATTTAGCTCAGCTGTTTTAAGCTCTTCATCTAAATCATTTATTTCGTCAATAAAATGCTCTAATTGCTGCTCTACTAAGCTGTTATCATTTGCAAAGTAAGCAAGGTGGAATACCGCATCCCCTTCGTTTACTAATGGCATAGTTTGCTGGCCTATCACAATACCGCCTTTAGGCGCTAAAAGCTCAAGTTCAGCATCACCTAATGGGCTACTTATGTACGCCAGCACTTGACCTTTTTCTACGTGTTCACCTAGCGATACTTGCGCACGTACAATGCCATCTACCTCAGCGCGTATCCAACTTGTAGACCCTGCAATAATAGGATCGGGCAGTTTTTTAGGACGCTTGCCGCGGATCATTTTTAAATGCCGCATCACATAATCCACACCCTGCACACCTGCTGCAATAGCAATAGGGTCAAAGCGTAAGGCTTCACCAGCTTCGTAAGTAATAACCGGTATACCTAAATTAGCGGCTTCACTACGTAATGAGCCATTACGTAGTGAAGCATTTATGACCGCTGGTGTGCCGAATGCTTTGGCCATATCAGCGGTTGCTTCATCATCTAAGTTAGCGCGTATTTGCGGTAAGTTAGTTCGGTGAATAGCCCCCGTATGTAAATCAATAATGTGGGTACAATGTACCGCCACCTGATTAAAAAACATATGTGCCATACGCCCCGCTAGCGATCCACGCTCAGAGCCCGGAAAGCTGCGGTTCATATCACGTCTATCGGGTAAATAACGTGATTTATGAATAAAGCCAAACACATTAACAATTGGCACAGCAATTATGGTTCCGCGCAGTTGGCTTGCATCTATTTTAGAGAGCAGCTGGCGTACAACTTCTACACCATTTAGCTCATCACCATGAATAGCGGCACACACCATCAGCACTGGGCCTTCCATTACACCATTAACCACCTCAATAGGAATATTGAGCGGTGAATGGGTGTAAAGTTTAGCAGCCTCTAAGGCAAGGGTTTTACGCTCGCCCACGCCAACACTTTCACCTAATAAGGTAAAAGGACGATTAATTTTAACCTTTGCCACGGGTTGCGGTTCCTTTAATAGCAGCATTTTTTTCGATGAAATCAATCACCATACCGGCAATATCTTTACCTGTTGCCACTTCAATCCCTTCAAGGCCTGGAGAAGAGTTTACTTCCATTACCAACGGCCCTCGAGATGAGCGAAGTAAATCAACGCCCGCTACATTTAAGCCCATTGCTTTTGCTGCAGCAACGGCGGTTTTACGCTCTTCTGGGGTAATGCGTACTAATGTAGCGCTACCACCACGGTGAAGGTTTGAGCGAAACTCGCCTTCTTGCGCTTGGCGCTTCATGGCCGCTATTACTTTATCACCTAATACAAAACAACGAATGTCGGCTCCGCCAGCTTCTTTAATGTATTCTTGAACCATAATATTGGCTTTTAAACCCATAAACGCTTCAATAACACTTTCAGCCGCTTTACGTGTTTCAGCAAGTACAACACCAATGCCTTGTGTGCCTTCAAGTAATTTAATAACAACCGGAGCACCGCCTACCATTTCTAGTAAGTCTTTAACGTCATCTGGTTTGCTGGCAAAACCGGTTACCGGCATGCCTACGCCTTTACGTGATAACAACTGAAGTGAGCGTAATTTATCGCGCGAACGAGAAATAGCCACCGATTCGTTAACAGGATACACCCCCATCATTTCGAACTGACGTAAAACAGAGCAACCATAAAATGTCACCGATGCACCAATACGCGGAACAATGGCGTCAAAATCTTTTAAATTTTCACCACGGTAGTGAATTTCTGGCTGTTCTGAGTTTATATTCATATAGCAACGAAGCGCATCAATCACCTTTACCTCATGACCGCGTGCCTCTGCCGCTTCAATTAAGCGACGCGTTGAATATAAATTTCTGTTGCGAGATAAAATACCAATTTTCATAGTTAAAACCTTAACTATCTAATAAATGAGATAAAGCCGGATCAACGACTATACGATTTTCCATGGCTGTACGCCCTAGTAACATTCTAAACTTCATTGTTGCTCTACTCGTTAAAGTAACTTCTATTGGCCAGCTGTGCTGCCCTGCATGCAATGTTGTTTCTATAAAGTAGCGTAACTCTTTTTGCCCACTTGAGCTGGTTACCGCCTTAATTTTTTTAACCTTTGCTTTGCAAGTAATGCGTGTTTGCTCATCGTCTTGCAAAGGCTGGGCTATAAATTTTACCCACTTTTCACCGCCCTCTTCGTACTCTTCAATGTTAATTGCATGAATACATGAAGTACGGGCGCCAGTATCAACTTTTGCTTTTATCTTTTCGATGCCAAGCTCGGGTAAACTTAACCACTCACGCCAACCAACAGTTAACTTTGCTGTCATAAATGTGCCCTTAATAAAAAAGTGACTTATACGCTACGGCGCAAAAAACACCAGCGAAATAAATTTATCTAGTCGATGAGTAAATTAAATTGATCTTTTATAGGAACTAATCACACAATGCGCGCCTTGCTGTTTAGTGCCTTATTTAGCGATTCAAGCCTGCATATAGGTTTTACCTTAACGCTAACTAATTAAAAGTTAAGGTAAGTTTGTAAAGCACTATGCAGATACACTATAGTTAACTGTATTAAAAATACACTATTATATGAGTTTAAAATATGATTAATGGTTTACTGCATGCACTGGTGCTTGATGAAAAAGGCGGCGCGCACGCCATAGAAAACACCCGCGATTTAAATAACTGGCACCCTAGCCTAGGTAAACTGTGGATACATATGGACTACAGCCAAAGCGAGGCAGTAACGTGGCTTAAAAGCCAGGCTCACCTTACCGACTTTGAGCTTGATTCGCTTATTGCTGATGAAACTCGCCCTCGCTTAACACCTAGTACCAATGGCCATATGCTGTTTTTGCGTGGTGTAAATTTAAACCCAGCGCAAAGCCCTGAGGACATGGTGTCAATTCGTTTATTTATTAGCGAATCTGTGGTTATCACAACGCGCAAACGTCGCTTACTTTCGATTCAAGATATATTAGCAGAGCTTAATGCTGGCCACGGCCCATGCTCAATATCAGAATTGGTCGGCTCTATTACGCAAAAACTGACATCACGCATGCAAAGTGTCATTGATACGCTTGATGAAACCCTGGATGAATTTGAAGAAGAAATAGACGAGCCAAGTAAAAAGTTTGATAACCAAGGTTTATCTCAACTGCGCCGTCAAACTATTGCCTTAAAGCGTTACTTAAAACCGCAAAAGGAAGCGTTAAGTTTAATGGTAAATAACCATTACCCTTGGCTTTTAGATGAAGATAAAGCAAAGCTAAACGAAACCACTAACTTACTTATTCGTTATTTAGAAGAGCTAGATAGCGCCATAGAGCGTGCGCAAATTATTCAGCAAACCATTACTAACCAGGTGTCTGAGCAATTAAATCAACGCATGTATGTAATGTCAGTTGTGGCTGCGCTTTTTTTACCACTGGGCTTTTTAACGGGCCTTTTAGGGGTAAATGTAGGTGGCATACCTGGTACCGAAAACCCTTATGCATTTAGTGCATTTGTGATTTTTTTAATTGTGCTTACTGGCGGTATTGGCGTGTACTTTAAAAATAAAAAATGGTTATAAGATAAAGTTTTTTTATTATGGCCACTCAATTGAGTGGCCATAATAAGTCACTAATTAATTAGTTTCGCGCGTATAACTCACATTGGTCATCGTCACTTTTGACTCTGTAATGCCTAAATCCTCAAAACAGTTTTTAAACGAGTTAGAGTTTCCGGCCTCACCACATTTGTCTAATGTGTATGGGTCTTGCGATTGCAGGTAGTTACCAAACTTAAAGTATGACTGCGAATCATCCTCTACTGGTATACCGAACGAGTTACCGAATGCCGTAACCTCTACATCGCCGTAGTTATTAACTACCCGCAAGTTAAATGTCTCACCGCTGGTCATTGTACCCAAAGCAAATTTTTCTTCATTACCGCTGGTATTACGTAAACGTACGTACACATCAAAAATTCCGTTGTTCGCTACGCTATCATTAAAGCCCGATTCATCAGTATCCGACACATACACTTTAGATATAGTGCCGGTATCACTAGCATGGTGCTGCGATATAATTGTTTTTCCGCCATCAGACATCTCAACTTTTACCGTAGCTTCGAACACTTCATAGGTTTGAGTCATCGCAACGCGTAAACTTTCTTTAACTTTATACTCATGACGCCAGCCATTACCATTAGGCGTAATATGTTGTGCTTCTAACGGCACAAACACTAAGGTGCTATCGTCAACGAGAGGATTTGGGTTATCACCTTCTAAATCAAAAATGCTACCACTGGTTATGCTGCTAGGAATAGTTGAACCATTTGAGTTATCGCTGCCGCCATCTGAGCCACCATCATTACTGCCGCTGCCCTCAACCAAGGCAAAATTATCAAACCTTACATTGCTGGTGTTGTTGTAATGTTTAGCAAAAACCTGAAGTGAATTGGTGTTTGCTGAGGTAAATGTTTTTGTTACTTTAGTCCACGAAGAAACATTAAAGGTTTGGTTTTTAAATAAACCATTTAAATCGTTTACACCAATTTGCCCTTTACCCAGCACATAAGCACTTAGGGTGTATTCAGTGTTAGGCTGTATATCTACCACTTGATAAACCCGTGCTGGACTGCCCTGAATTTTTAACGATTTTGAGCCACTGTAAGCATCTGAAGAAATAGCGGCTGGGTCGGTTTCGCTCCAGTTACTAAAGCCACTTTCAAAGCCTGCATTATTAATTGTTGCAGCATGAGATAGCGCTGAACTTGTCGCAATTGCGCTGTAAAAAAACAGTTTTTTATGGTTAATCATTATCTTTATTCCTTTAAACCTGAATATAAAAATAACCTAACTACCTAGTTTTGTGTCAGTCACTAAAACTTAGATCACCCTGTGTAAACAGGTTTCTATTTTTGTGTACGAATAGATTTGGCAAGAAAACCCAGGTTACAAAAATCAATCTAAAACCCTTAAATTGGCCTTACCAATATTAATGCCATATGGCGAGCTAAAGGCTATATTTTTTGTTACCAATATGTCAACAGAGGATGCAATAGCAAATAAGTATTAGTTTTATTAAATATTGCATTTACAACTTGTAAATAGTTATAACTATTCAAGAGGTTATATATTAGGGACAGGTTAGCAATAAATAAAAAAATTTTTTCAATTTAATGAATAAGTAGTACGTCGAAATAAGCCCTATTACCAATAGGAATATGAACAAGCTTAACTTTTAATGAACAAGTTAAGGAGAATTAAGTTTTTTATATGAAAGATAATAATTGGTTATAACAAAAATAAAATTGGTAACACGAAAAGTATTAAATTTTTGCCGTTAAATAAGGCAAAATAAAGGGGGGTATTAATGCGCCATTACACTAAAAATGAATTAATATCTGAAAATAGGCTGCGGTTTAAAGAGTCATGTTTACTCTGTGCACAAAAAAAGCGAGCATATATAAATGCTCGCCTTTATCAACTAGCTAACGCCTTACTCTTGAAAGTAAGTGCCCCAACCGTCGTATTCAACGTCACACTCAACAGCTAGCGCTGCAAGTTTATCAACGTCTTCCATTATAACTTCAACGTCTAGCTCAGCTTCGACTACAATATCAAAGCTCCAAATTTTGCTGCCATCTTCTAGCTCAAGCTCTGCCGGTTCTTCAACATCGTAGCCTAATTTAAAGGCAGCCAGTGCCGCTTGCTCTAATTTGCTAAAATCTTCGCATACAAAATGATGCTCAACTTCATAAAGTATTTCAGGATCAGAGCCATCTTCAAGTAGTGAACTTACGATGTCTTCACTTATTTCACGCCAGTTTTCCATTATTTATCTCTCGCTTGAGCATCTAATTCAGTTATTTTAGCAGCCATAATACTATGCACTTGGGTGGCCTGTTCACGGGCACTCACTTTTTTATCAAGTGATATAGGCGCTAACATTTCAATGTAAATTGTACCATTATCCCAGCGGTTTAGCTTAATAGTTTTATCAGTTGTGCTCATACATACCGGCACTATGGGTACATCTGCGCTTAAAGCGGTGTGAAATGCACCGGTTTTAAATGGCAGTAAACCGCGGCCATAGCTTCTTGTGCCTTCGGGAAATACCCAAATAGATAGGCCTTTTTGTTTAATTTTTTCAGCGGCTTTTGAAATTGTACCTGCCGCTTTTGAGCGATTAGCTCTATCAATCAATATGTTGCCCGACAACCAGTAAAGTTGTCCAAAAAATGGGATCCACTTTAAGCTTTTTTTGCCTAAGCTAACGCAGTTTTCAGGCACCATAGCCGATACAGTAAATAAATCGTAATTGTTTTGATGGTTTGATAGGTAAACCGCAGGGCCAATATTGAGCGCATCAGGGTGGCGTTTAAGGACAAGTTTAACCCCTAACATTTTAGCCATTGAGCCAAACCAGCCGGCTATCACATGCACATTATTAGGGTGAAACGGTCTCACAATCGACAGTAACAACCCAAACACGCAGCTGAAAAATATAAACAGCACCATAATTAAAATACGTATAACAGCTAACAAACTTCTCTCCAAAATGTGTGTGCAATGCGCTATAAGCCACGCATATTTCACTATTATAACGTGATTTTATGACGATCACGAGACAATAGCGAACAGCTGTAAGCTGAAAAATACAGGATAAACAAAAACGGCCTGCAAAAGCAGGCCGTTAGAGGTATATATTACGGGTTTATTCTTCGGCTAATGTGTCATCACTTTGCTCATCTGCCGGCGTAAACTCCACCACTGCTTCATCAACACGCTGTAAGCCTCGCGGTAACTTATTACCTCTACGCCCGCGCTCACCATGATAATGCTCCAAGTCGCTCGGTTTAAGCGTTAGCTTTCGTTTACCAGCATGAAGGGTAACGCTACTGCCTTGTGGTACCACCGCCAGCACTTTGACAAACTCTTCACGTGCTTGCACTTTAGCCCCTGGTATAGAGATAATTTTATTGCCTTTACCTTTACCTAGTTTTGGTAAGTCGCGCAGTGCGAACAACAGCATGCGTCCTTCGTTCGAAATGGCCATGCAGTAATCGGTTGCTACATCGTTTACTCTGATTGGTGAGAGTAAAATTCCGCCCTTAGGCACGCTCACTAAGGCTTTACCGTTTTTATTTTTACTTACTAGGTCTTTAAAGTCAGTAATAAAACCATAACCCGCGTCAGAGGCCATAAGTAGCACTTGATTATCTTCACCCATTACCACGTGCTCAAAATTAGCCCCTGTGGTGAGGTTAAAGCGCCCAGTCATTGGCTCGCCTTGGCTACGTGCTGATGGCAAGCTGTGCGCATCGGTTGCAAATGCACGCCCTGCTGAGTCTAAAAATACCGCAGGCTGATTACTCTTACCCTTAGCGGAGGCTTTGTATTCATCGCCAGCACGGTAATTAAGTCCTTCTACGTCAATGTCATGGCCTTTACCCACACGTGCCCAGCCTTTATCAGAAAGCACGACTGTTACCGACTCTGAAGGAATTAAATCTTTTTCACTCAGTGCTTTAGCTTCTACGCGCTCAATAACAGGTGAGCGGCGATCGTCGCCATACATGTCGGCCGCTTCTTGAATTTCTTTTTTAAGAAGCGTTGACATACGACGGTCTGAGCCAAGCGTTAGCTCTAACTTGTCACGTTCTTTGGCCAGCTCATCTTGCTCGCCACGTATTTTAAATTCTTCTAGTTTTGCTAAATGACGAAGTTTTAATTCTAAAATGGCTTCGGCTTGAGTATCGGTTAAATCAAAGCGCTCCATCAACACAGGTTTTGGTTTATCTTCTGTGCGAATAATTTCAATCACTTCATCAATATTTAAAAAGGCAGCAAGTAAACCTTCTAAAATATGCAATCGTGCCAGTACTTTATCTAAACGGTGCTGTAAGCGCCTACGTACTGTTTCGCGTCTAAACGTTAGCCACTCAGATAAAATACTGCGTAGGTCTTTTACTTGCGGGCGGCCGTCAAGGCCTAGCATGTTTAAGTTTACACGGTAGTTTTTTTCAAGGTCGGTGGTGGCAAATAAGTGCGCCATTAACGGCTCAGCTTTAATGCGGTTTGAACGCGGTACAATCACAATACGGGTTGGATTTTCGTGATCAGACTCATCTCGTAAATCAGCGACCATTGGCAGCTTTTTAGCATTCATTTGCGCTGCTATTTGCTCAAGCACTTTAGCCCCTGAACACTGATGCGGTAGCGCAGTAATAACAATATCGCCATGTTCTTCAGTATACACCGCGCGCATTTTAATTGAGCCTCGGCCGGTTTTGTATATTTTATGAATATCGGCTTTTGGGGTAATTATTTCAGCGTCGGTTGGATAATCAGGTGCGTGTACAAGCTCAAGTAACTCATCAAGCTCGGTTTTAGGCTTATCAAGTAATAAACAACAGGCACTGGCTACTTCACGCACATTATGTGGTGGAATATCGGTTGCCATACCTACTGCAATACCCGTTACGCCATTTAACAAAATATGCGGTAAGCGCGCCGGTAACACTAATGGCTCGTCCATAGTGCCGTCAAAGTTTGGCGTCCAATCAACGGTGCCTTGCCCTAGCTCTTTAAGCAATACCTCAGAGAACTTTGATAAGCGTGCTTCGGTATAACGCATTGCTGCAAACGATTTAGGGTCATCTGCTGCCCCCCAGTTACCTTGCCCATCGACTAATGGGTAACGGTAAGAAAACGGCTGCGCCATTAATACCATAGCCTCGTAACAGGCACTGTCGCCATGCGGGTGGTATTTACCTAATACATCACCTACCGTACGAGCCGATTTTTTATATTTAGCAGCGGCCGATAAACCCAGCTCGCTCATAGCATAAATAATACGACGTTGAACCGGTTTTAAACCATCACCAACATGCGGTAATGCACGGTCCATAATTACGTACATAGAGTAATTTAAGTAGGCGTCTTCGGTAAAACGCCCCATTGTTTGTTGTTCAATTCCTTGCATTAGCAAGGTATCTGTATCACTCATTAAAGCTTACCTAGTTTTTCTTATAGCTTACGCGGTAGATCACGTTTGCGTAATCGTCGCTTATTAGCAGACTGCCGTCATTTAATTGTGCAAATGCAACTGGGCGTCCAAAGGTTGTTTCGTTATGCATAAAGCCGGTAATAAATGGCGTGTATTTAGTAATACGCCCTTGCTCTACATTGGCTACAGCCACTTTATAACCTGATTTTTTAGTACGATTCCACGAGCCATGTTCAGCAACAAATAGCTGCTCTTTGTAAGAGCCCGGGAACTGTTTACCGGTATAAAAATGAATACCAAGGGGCGCAACGTGAGCACCTAGCGCAAGCGCTGGCGGGCTGTAGTCACTAATGTTTTTACCTTTACCAAACTCAGGATCTGCAATGGCACCGGCGTGAACGTAAGGAAAACCAAAGTGCTCGTTTTCTTTACTTACGCGGTTAATTTCATCAGGTGGAATATCATCACCCATCATGTCGCGGCCATTATCACTAAACCATAATGCTTGCGTGCTTGGATGAAAGTCAAACCCCACTGAGTTGCGTACCCCTTGGGCTATTGTTTTAATTTGTTTGGTTTCTACATCAAGTGCAAAAATACGCCCGTAACGCTCATCTTCGGCGCATATATTACACGGAACACCAACCGGAATAATAAGCTCTCCGGTGGGTGCAAAGCGTAAAAACTTCCACCCGTGGTGACGATCCGATGGCAACGCGTTGTAAACCACGTCAAATTTAGGGTCTTTTAACTGCGTGTCTACGTTTTTAAAGCGAATAATACGGTGTACTTCACCTACGTATAAATCGCCATCTTTAATTGCTAATCCCGAGGGCATATTTAACCCCTCAGCAATCACCATTTTTTTATCTGCTACGCCATCACTGTTATGATCGATTAACGCATACACATTTCCTGCTTTGCGCGAACCTGCGTAAACAATGCCTTTTTTTGATACTGCTATTTGGCGTGCATTTTCAACATCATCAGCAAATAAGCTTACCTCAAACCCAGGTGCTACGGTGAGTTTGTCTAGTATGTCTTTTGCCATTGCTGGGGCTGTTGTTAAGCCAAGCAATAATAAACTTCCTAGTATTTTATTCATTTGCCTCTCCAAGTGTTAAACACAAGCTTATTATACCTGTGCTTTATTACCGTGATCTTCTAGCCACTGGCGTCTGTCTGACGAGCGCTTTTTAGCAAGTAGCATATCCATCATTTCTAATGTTTGCTCCTCTTCGTCTAGCGTAAGTTGCACTAAGCGGCGAGTGTTTGGGTCCATTGTCGTTTCGCGCAGCTGCAGCGGGTTCATTTCGCCCAGCCCTTTAAATCGTTGCACGTTTACTTTACCGCGTTTTTTCTCTGCTTCTATACGGGCCAAAATACCTGTTTTTTCATCTTCATCGAGGGCGTAATGCACCTCTTTACCAATGTCGATTCTAAACAGTGGTGGCATAGCCACGTATACATGTCCTGTTTTAACCAGTTGCGGAAAATGACGCACAAACAAAGCACACAATAAGGTGGCAATGTGTAGTCCATCCGAGTCAGCATCGGCCAATATACAAATTTTATTATAACGCAGGCCGGTTAAATCAGTTGAGTCTGGGTCAATACCCAGCGCCACCGAAATATCATGCACCTCTTGCGAGGCTAATATTTGCCCTGATTCAACTTCCCACGTATTCAAAATTTTACCGCGCAGTGGCATTATTGCCTGAAACTCACGATCGCGTGCCTGCTTAGCCGAGCCACCTGCTGAGTCACCCTCTACCAAAAATAGTTCTGTACGGTCGTTATCGGCGGCACTACAGTCGGTTAGTTTACCGGGTAACGCAGGGCCTGAGGTAACGCGTTTACGCACTACTTTTTTAGCCGCTCGCAATCGGCGCTGTGCATTTGAAATACACAGTTCAGCAAGCAATTCTGCAGTATCAGTGTGCTCGTTTAACCATAAGCTAAATGAGTCTTTAACCACACCCGATACAAACGCTGCACATGAGCGAGAAGAAAGCTTTTCTTTCGTTTGACCAGCAAATTGTGGGTCTTGCATTTTTACCGATAACACATAGCTACAGCGCTCCCAAATATCATCTGGGGTAAGCTTTACGCCACGCGGTAATAAGTTTCTAAATTCACAAAATTCGCGCATTGCTTCAAGTAAGCCTTGGCGCAAACCATTTACGTGAGTACCACCTTGTGCGGTAGGAATAAGGTTTACATAGCTCTCCGCAATCGACTCGCCGCCTTCAGGTTGCCATACAACAGCCCAATCAGCCCCTTCAATCGAGCTTGAAAACTCGCCTACAAATGGGTCTTTTGGCAGTACTTCAAAGCCTTTAACAGCTTCAATTAAGTAATCCTTTAAGCCTGTTTCGTAAAACCATTCTTGAGTTTCTTTAGTTTGCTTATTAACAAACTTAATGCGCAAGCCTGGGCATAAAACCGCTTTAGCTTTTAATAGGTGGTTTAATTTAGTAATTGAAAAGTTAGCTGAGTCAAAGTAACTCGCATCGGGCCAAAATCGAACGGTTGTACCGGTGTTGCGCTTACCAACAGTGCCAATGACATTTAAGTCTTCAACTTTATCGCCGTTTTCAAAGGCCATTCTAAATTGTTGAGCGTCGCGCCTTACCGTTACTTCAACACGGTGCGATAACGCATTTACAACCGAAATACCTACCCCGTGCAAACCGCCCGAAAACTGATAGTTTTTGTTAGAGAATTTACCACCTGCATGCAGCTTGGTAAAAATCAGCTCCACCCCAGGAATACCTTCCTCAGGGTGAATATCTATAGGCATACCACGGCCATCGTCTATAACTTCAAGAGAGTTATCTTCGTGTAAGATCACATCAATTTTAGTGGCATGGCCCGCCATGGCTTCATCGACACTGTTATCGATAACCTCTTGGCCTAAATGATTTGGACGTACCGTGTCGGTATACATACCAGGGCGGCGTTTTACCGGCTCTAATCCATTGAGAACCTCAATGGCTTCGGCGTTATAATTTTGCTGACTCATAATTTTTATCTTTATATGCGCTTAGGCTAATTTGTTTTAGGTAATTTAAGAAACTCTACAATACTATCTAAGGTGCGTTCAAAACCAACAAAGCTGTGATCGCCACCAAACTCAACTAACTGTTTGCATTGTGAAAAATAATTTACTGCGTGTTGATAATTTAACACTTCATCTCCCGTTTGCTGCAACAAATAGAGCAATTCGGGGGATGTTAATTTAGGCACATACAATGCTTTTAAAGCATCCATGTGGCTGGTATTTAACTCATAATGATAATCTTGGTACGGATTATAATTGTGGCCAATAAGCGGCGCTAATAAGTTAAACGGTGCTACTGCTGGGTTTATTAATGCTGCTCGCAGGTTATAACGCTGCGACAAATAGGTGGCATAAAATCCACCTAGTGAGCTCCCAAGTAACGCGGTATCTGGCGTTAATAAATGCTCAAGCTGTAAAATAGCTTGTAAGGGCTCGTGATTTAAACGCGGTACGCAATAGTCAACGTCATAGTTTGCCATAAGCTCGCCAAAGCGCACAGCTTTATATGATTTTTCAGAACTATTAAAGCCATGAATATAAATTACGCGTTTAACCATACAACATCCGTTTTAACTGTTAAAGCATTGTCCTGTGTAGTTAAATGCAACATTCGATAAGCGGGGCCGTGGTTTTCTTGCTGCCATTGCGGGCAATTTTTTGTAAATTGCACCGAACTGGCGGGCGTTGCATAAATACTCAGCTCTCTAAAAGTTTGCGTATAGTGATTATGCACATGACCGTGCAGCAACGCCGCTACATTAGCGCTATTAACTAACACGTTTAATAACTGCGGGCCGTTTTCAAGCATGTGTTTATCAAGATAGCCATTAATAGCAAGCGGGTTGTGATGACAAAACACCACATGCTGCGATTGCGAACTTGCTAAACAATCCGCGATTTCATTTAAGTGCTCACTAGACACCCACCCTGCAGGTGTAGGGCCTTTTGAATTTATAAGTAGCAGCTCAAATCCTTGTGCGATTATGCGTTTAGCTGACACTATTTGCCCACCACTGATGCGATTAAGCATGGCAATCTCATCATGATTGCCTGGTACCCAAAATACTGGGCAGGTCAAATCAGCGTTATTAATAAGCTCAGCAAATAATAAATAAGAGTCAAAACTATGATCTTGTGTTAAATCACCACCAAATATAACCGCATCTAATGACTGCGTGGCCATGTGCGCTAATGCGTGTGCAAAATGCGCGGCGGTGTTTACGTTAAAGTACTCTGCGTTAGGGTCGGCAAATAAATGGCTATCGGTTATATGCGCAACACGCAGCGATGAGCGGTTAAAGTGATAATGCTCATCAAACCAAGCCATTGTTTATATCCCAGTTTAGTACTGCTCGGCCATGCTCTACACAGGCTACTAACCAGTCATATAAAAATGCATTAAGTTGATACTTTTCATCTTTTTGGTGCATTTTAGGATTTGGATAACCATAAGATGGCTTTATCCGTTGATGGTAATCGTGGTGAATAATTTCAGCCACTTTTGCATCTTGATAAAGCCTTACTGTTAAATACAAAGGAGAAACGCCTTTAACCATCCCTGTTAGCTGTTTGATAGAAATATCCAGTGTGTACTTAGCACTATCGTCAATGATAATGGCAAATTCACTATGACCTAATTTAACTTTACGCACACTATTAGCACTGCGCTCTTTAGGTAATAGTTTTGAAAGACGTACGTAATTATGCTCGCAAAGCGTCATGTACTTTGGGAGGCTCTGAATATATCGTTGGGTTGCTAAAAGTGCTGTCAAAGTACCGCCGTATTAAAAAGTTAAAATTATGTCCACTTACTGCTTATTTTTTCACGATTTAACGCCAACCACTGTAAACAGATTACCGTTGCCGCGTTATCTATTTCACCGTTATTGAGGCGCGAAAGCGCATCATCAAGGCTTAAAATATGAGTTTTAATGTCTTCACCTTCGCTTTCAAGGCCATATACACCACTTTGTATTTGGCTTAAATCTGCCCGTGCTAGGTATAAATGTAAGCGCTCAGTGGTACCGCCCGGACTTGAAAGGTAAGAGAGCATAAATTCAAGGTCAGTAAGCTCAAGCCCAGCCTCTTCATAGGCTTCTTTTTTTACCACCCCTTCGTAATCGGTACTGCCATCGGTCATACCGGCAATACATTCTAGCAGCCAGGGCGAGTGTTTGCTGTTAATAGCGCCAATACGTATTTGCTCTATTAATAGTACACTTTGCGTAGTTACATCATAAGGTAGAACAGCGATTGCATCGCCCCGCTCTAGTATTTCGCGCTTTATAAGTTGCGATGTACCACCATTAAACAGGCTATGCTCAAACTCATACATATCCACTTTAAAAAAGCCATTATACAGACTTTTAACTGCTTTTAAGCTCACATCTTTATGTGTAAATTGAACCAAGCTTTTATCTGCCATATTATACATCCCGCTTATTTAAACGATTAAAGTTTGTTAATATATTCTGTTACATTTGAACATACAGTTTTACTAATTTCTTTTTTAGTTATTAAGCAAAACACGTTACCATGCTTTTAGTACAAAATTTGTCTAAGGACTGAACCTAACATGAAAAAGAACATCCTTGCAGCGCTCGTTAGTTTGTCGTGCGCATTAGGCACAACCACAGCAAGTGCTGAAGATTTAATGCAAGTTTTTGAAATTGCTACTGCTAACGATCCCACTGTTTTAAAAGCAAAAGCCCAAGCAGATGCGCAATCTTACGAGAGCGATTTAGCAATGAGTGCATTACTGCCGCAAATTGGCGTAAGCATGGGCTATGAAAAAAGCGATTCTACCTCTTTTCAAAGCGTCGGTAATTTAGCTGACCAAGTTAAAATAAACAGCGATACCGACCAATTCACGCGTGGTGTTAGTTTAAGCCAAACCTTATTCGACTTAGGCGCATGGAATACACTCGATATTGCCGAAAAACAAGCGCTGCAAGCCAATGCGCAATACGATAACGCAAAACAAAACTTAATTGTGCGCGTTGCTGAAGGCTATTTTAACGTATTAAGCGCCATTGATAACCTTGAATTTGTGCAAGCCGAAAAGCGTGCCATTGAACGCCAGTTAGAGCAAACCAAACAGCGCTACGCAGTTGGCCTTACAGCAATTACAGATGTTCACGAAGCGCAAGCACAATACGATAACTCAGTAGCACAAGAAATTATTGCCAGTAATGCCGTTGAAACCGCACGCGAGCAACTGCGTGAAATAACCGGTAAGTACCACGCAAAACTTGATTTTTTAAACACCGAAACATTTTCAACAGTAAAACCGGTTAAAAAATCGACTGACTTTGTAAAAGTAGCTGAGAACAATAATATCAGCTTACAAGTGGCTAAAGTCACGGTTGATATTGCTAAAGATCAGATCACGCTTGCTAAAGCTGGCCACTACCCAAAGCTAACACTTGATGCCAGCTACGGTGATTCTTTAACTGACCAAAATATAAATGGTTTAAGCTTTAACGACCAACCACGTGCCGACTCAACATCGGTTGCCGTTAATTTAAGTGTTCCTCTGTACACAGGCGGCGCAACCGTAGCTGCAACTAAACAAGCCCGTGCGTTTTATGTTTCAGCCAGCCAAGATTACGAAACAAATTACCGCGCAGTAACGCGTACCGTTATTACCTCATACAACCAGGTTGTATCAGACATCGCGACTTACAAAGCTCTAGAGCAAGCTGTGGTATCAGCCCAAAGTGCGCTTAAAGCAACAGAAGCTGGCTTTGAAGTAGGCACGCGTACTATTGTTGATGTGCTTGTAAGCACGCAAAACTTGTATGATGCAAAACGTAACCTAGCTGATGTACGCTATCGTTACGTGTTATCTACGCTTCGCTTAAAGCAAGCTGCAGGTACACTAACAAGTGCCGATTTACTGGGTATTAACCAAGGCTTAAAAAAAGCCTAATAAGTTAAAAAGTAACGTTTAAAGCCAGCCATTGCTGGCTTTTTGTATTTTATAACACTAAGCGTTAAACTAGCGTTTTTATTTTAGAGAGTATTTTGTGGTCACCTCATCTCCTTTTAAAGCCTCGTTTTTAGGCCCTCGTTATTGGCTAACTTGGATTGGCGTTTTCTTTTTGTATTTGATTTCGTGGTTGCCACAAAAAATTCAGCTTAGCTTAGGTAAGTTATTAGGGCGCTTAGTACATAAATTTATGAAACGTCGTCGCCATATTGCCGAGGTTAATATAAAGCTGTGTTTTCCTGATATGAGCGAAGCCGAGCAACAACAGCTTGTGCTAAAAAACATGGAAAACACCGGTATTGCCATGGTTGAAACTGGCATGGCTTGGTGGTGGCCGCAGTGGCGCGTTAAAAAAGCGTATGGCTCTATTAAAGGATTAGAGCACTTTGAGCGCGTGCAGGCTCAAGGTAAAGGCGTATTGCTATTGGTGCCGCATATTTTGCATTTAGAAATGGCGAGTCGTGTTATGGGCACCAAATGCCAAGGGCTGGGATTTTACCGCCCACACAACAATGCACTCATGGAATACTTTACAACCAATGGCCGCCTTCGTTCTAACGAGTATTTAATTGGACGAAAAGACGTAAAAGGCTTGTTAAAGTCACTAAAAAATAAAAAGGTGTGTTATTACCTACCCGACCAAGACTACGGCCGTAACCGCTGTGAATTTGTGCCTTTTTACGCAGTGCCAGATACAGCCACAACCACAGGTACATTACTTTTTGCAGCAAGTAAACACTGCGAAACCATGAGCCTAATTAGTCGTCGTGATGAGCACGGTAAATACCATTTAGAAATTGTACCTGAGCTAGAAAATTTCCCAAGCGGCGATGATAAAGCAGATGTAACACGTGTAAATCAGCGCGTTGAGCAATCAATTAACGCTGCGCCTGAGCAATACATGTGGCTGCACCGCCGTTTTAAAACACGCCCTGATAAAAATACCCCTTCTTTTTATAAAAAGTAGTGGTATAAATAAATAATGATAATAAATGAGCATGAGTTATGTGGTTTTGGGTTAAGCATTTAATACTAGCAGTTGCATTAATCTTACTAGCTACCTATGTGTTAGTTGGTACGGGTCCATTGTTTGACATAAAAGAGAGTAAAAACGCAGCCGCCGAGGGGCTTTCACGCTTTTATTCGTCTATCCGTAACCAAGTTAAATCCGATAAGGAGCGCGATAAGTTTGTACTACAACTTAAAAAGCCAGAGCAAACACTTGATCGTGTTTTAGCAGAGCGCGGCAGAGCCGTTGACCCTATGCCTGCTAGCTGGACAGGAACAAGTTCACCAAGACGCTTTGAAAACGGCTCAACGTTAAAAGACGTACTTAACCAATACGCAAAAAGCGAAGGTATTCAATTATATTGGTATTTGAGTAAAGACTACGTTGTAAAAGATCATTTTAGGGTTGATAGCAGTTTTACCTCAGCGCTTTATCAAGTTGGCCGCGCAATTAATGATGACTTTGAATACGAAGTGTATACCTACCTTTGCCACAAACAGCGCGCAGCGGTGATCACTGAGCTGCCCTCTGAATTTGTGCGCAGCAATTGTTTAAAGCTTAATACTTAGCAGCGTAAATAAACCCCATACATAATAAAAACCCAAGCCTGTGCTTGGGTTTTTAGTGTTTATGTTTCTAGTTCAAATATTGCATTCCAGCATGCCGTTACACTTTCTATATCGGTTTGATACTCCTTACGCGACACCAAGCGACCTTGCTGATTTAGGCTTAAAACGTGGTAACGTGAGCGATAATCAATATACGCCTGAATTAACTGCTGCTTTTGGGTTTTAGTGATACAACCAATCGCGGCAGCGTCTGTGAGTATTCTTACATTATCGGAAAACACCGTTAGCTGGCTAAACTGATTTGCGTTTTTGAGCACTAGGTATTGAGTTATAAATTCAATGTCGGTCATGGCGCCTACATCTTGTTTTAAATCAAATTGCTCAGAGTTTCCCTTAGCTAAGTGCGTGCGCATTTTTTCGCGCATTTTAAGCACATCCTGTGTGAGTGTATCTACATCCCGTGGGGCACATAATATCTGTTTACGAATTTGTGCAAAACGCGCTCTTAGCTCATCTTGGCCTAATATAACGCGGGCGCGCACAAGCGCTTGGTGCTCCCAAGTCCATGCTTGAGTTTGCTGATAATGATTAAAGCTCTCTAAGTTAATAGCCAATAAACCAGAGGCGCCTTCAGGGCGCAGGCGTGTATCAAGCTCATACAATATGCCCGAGGCGGTACGGGTATTAAATAAATGCATTAAGCGCTGTGCAAGTTTTAAATAAAACTGTCGTGAGGTAATCGATTTATCGCCATTGGTACTGCTATTACCGTCGTGATTATGCACAAACACAAGGTCTAGGTCAGAGTCGTAGCCTACTTCAAAGCCGCCCGTTTTACCGTACGCAATAACGGCAAAGCCTTTATGCTCATCATCTGTATTTGGTGGCATGCCAAAGCGCTTAACCGTGTTATACCACGCTATATTAACGGCTTGGTCTACCACAGCCTCGGCAAGAGCCGTTAAGTGATCGCTTACTTTCATAACATCAATCACACCAGTTGCATCGGCAGCCGCAATACGTAATTGATGTGTTTGCTTAAACTGCCTAAGCGCTTCCATTTGTAGCTCTAGGTCGTCGTGTTCTATACGTAAAAAATATTGCCGTATTTCATCTTTATAGGCGCTCAACGGCGTAGGTTTGTAAAGGGCAGCAGGGTCTATTAGCTCATCAAGCAAAATAGGATAACGGGAAATATGCTCCCCTATCCATTTACTATGGCAACATAATAAAACAAGCTGCTTTAGCGCACCTTGGTTTTCGTAAAGCAATTCAAGGTAAGCAGTACGCGATACAATTTTATTTAAAATTTGGCATACCAAGGTAAATGTCTCACCACTGGCATTAAAGTCACTGAGCTGTTTGAGCAATAAAGGCATTAGTTTGTCGAGAATATCTCGCCCACGATTACCTATATTTACCTTACTCAAACGTTGTTTAAAATCATGAAGTGGCACTTGCCACTGATCTTTTATATCGTTTAAAAAGCTAACATCACCATGATCCCAAGCACTTATAAACGCACCTTCGCAGGTATCAAGGGGAACAGTTTCCTCCCCTATCACCAATAAAAATTCATCGTGAATTTTAGCCATCACCTGCTCAATCTCGCTCATGGTATGGTCAAAGCTTTCAGACTCGAGTAAGTAATTTAAGCGCTCTTGATTAAGCTCATCATCGGGCAGAGTTTGTGTTTGTTGATCGTCAAACATTTGCAAGTATTGCTCTACTTTACGCAAGTGTAAGTAGTTACGCTTTAGCTCATTCGCTTCTTGCTCATCCATCGCTTGGTTTAACGTTAACTGCTCTAAGGCGTACAGTAACGATTGGGTTTGTAAGTTAGCCTCTCGCCCACCACGGACCATTTGCAAAGCTTGTACAATAAATTCAACCTCGCGAATGCCACCAGCACCTAGTTTTATATTGTTGGTCAGGCGTTTTCGGCGAACCTCTTGGGCTATCATAAGCTTCATTTTTCTGAGCGATTCAATCACCGAAAAATCAATATATCGACGATAAACAAAGGGCTTTAAAAGCTGTATAAATTCATCCCAATATTGATTGGGTGTGCCAATTAGCCGCCCTTTTAGCATGGCGTAACGTTCCCAATCGCGCCCTTGCTCTTGGTAGTAATCTTCTATGGCGTGAAAGCTCATCACTAAAGGCCCACTTTCACCAAATGGGCGCAAGCGCATATCAACCCTAAATACTTGGCCATCACCGGTTACTTGATTAAGTGCATTAATCAGTTTTTGTGCTACTTTGGTGTAAAACACTTGGGCTTCAATACGTTTACGCCCACCTTGGGTCAGTACATTGCGCGGATAAGCAAAAATCAAATCTATATCTGATGAATAATTAAGCTCGTGGCCGCCCAATTTACCCATGCCTAAAACCATTAAAGGCAAAGAGTTACCTTGCTCATCTGATGGCTCCCCTGCTGTTTTTGCCGTTTGCGCATGGGCCCATCTATTTGCGCTATTAATTAGCATATCAGCTAATAGGCTTATGTATTTTATACTGTCACTGATTGGGTTATCGCAACACAAATCGAGGTACGCTACTTTTAACCAGTATTTTTCTCGGTACTGTCTTAAAATCTTATTGCACTGGTTTTCATCTACCTGCTGCAAGTCAAGGCCGTCGAATGGCGCGGGGACATCTCGGCTAAATTGCTCATCGGGGTTTATTAACCAGTCTTTTAATTGAGGTTGCGACTCTAAACTGCGAAAAGCAAAGTCGCTCAAAGCACATAATTTTACAACTTCTTCTTGTATAGGTTGCTGCGGATACAGCTGTGCAAAGCGTGTTGAGCCAAGTTTTTGTAATTGAATAGGAAGTTGCATTTTGTTACTCATCAATCCTCTCTTTTATATATGCGCTAACCATACTAGAATAACTAAAACCAAGAAAGGTTATCTCTACTTAGGATCAGCATGTCATATTTATCATTATCTAACACTAGTTTAGTTGCGATTGCCATTAGTTTTGCGGTTATATGCATTACTATTTTTAGTCTTAGAATTGTCGCTCAAATAAAAGCAAAACAGGCACTTAAAGACGAACTAGCGCAGCATGATAATTTTGCAATGGGGATTAGTTTCGCCTCAGAAATTACCGTGGTTATTGCCACTATGGCGTTTTTATTTGATGAAATAAGTATGAGTACGGCACAACATAATCCATTAAAAGTGGTTATTTTAATTGTTCTATTATTTACATTTATAAAAGCCGGACATTTAATTCATAGAAAGTGGATATTACATAGATTTAATGAAGAAGCTGCTATATTAAAGCAAAATGTATGCGCTGCATTGGTTGATTCTGGTATGTTATTAGCCAACTGTATTATTGCACTTGGCTTGTATACCTGGACTCATGCACAAGGGTTTAGTAACTTACTTATTGCTTTTGTTAGCTTTTTTACGCTACAAGGGATGTTTGCGCTAGATAGCAAAATCCGTGAATACCGCTTCGCTAAAGCAAACCAAGGTGCGTCACTGCAAAGTAACTTTAACCTTGAAAACACCTCTATTGGCATTAGATACGCAGGAAAATCAATAGGTTTAGCCCTAGCCGTGTATGCAGGATTATCTAGTGCGGCCTTTCAAAATGGAAAAATGGTCGAAAATATATTTACACTGGTAATGCATTGCGGTGTAATGTGGGTGTTATTATATTGTTTAAGTTTTGTAATAAAAGCAATTTCATTACCCAATATTGATGCCGCTTTAGAGGTCGACCATCAGGACAATATAGGCATAGCATGCATTGAGTTTGCTGTTTTTTGTGCTATAGGCTATTTACTTATTAGCATGTTTTCACTTTAACGCCACGCTATTAAATAAGTCGCCAAGCGTCCCGTATTTAGTTAACTGGCATAACACATTTGCATAAAGCAACGGGGCCCTATGTCATTTGAAGTAACTAACTATTTGTTAATTGATATAGATAACGAATTTAGTCGTACATTTGCCGAGTATTATTTTAAGCACGCGGCACCCAATACACCCAGCACCTTAATAGTTGCAGGCAGTAACACCCGTAAGCTGGTAAAAATGATGTTTGACGAACTCATTAAAGACTATTGCTATTGCGACCTAGAAAACGAAATTAGCGTATCTGAACTAGCCACTTACCTGCACGAGCACCACGATATTCAGGGCGTGCTATTTAATAATACCGACTATCTACTTGCCGACGACAAACAACGCTTTATATATAACTCCCTGCATGAAAAACGCTACGTAGTTAGCTTTGACGACAACGGCTATACATTTAATCGTATTACTGACGAAGGCTTTAAAAATCACTTATCGTGCGATACCGATATTGCCGAAACACCTAAAGATTTAATCGCACTTGCCAAGTCACTTAAACAAAAATAAATAATTGCGTACAACGCCCTGCTTACTTACCATAGCGCTATACACCTTTACGCTATAAAATAAGTGACCCCCATGCGAGTACCTCATATTTATCAGGCATCGAGTATTGCCTTAAACACCCCGGTTTCTTTAAACGACGATGCAGCGGGCCATATTGGCCGCGTATTGCGCATGAAAGTAGGCGAACATGTGTCTATTTTTAATGGCGAAGGCGGTGAATACTTCAGTGAAATTATTGAGGTAACTAAAAAATCAGTTGTTGTTATGCCACAACGTTTTGATGAGCATGATGTCGAATCGCCGCTTAAAATTCATTTAGGGCAATGCGTATCGCGTGGCGACAAAATGGACTTTACCATCCAAAAATCTGTTGAGCTTGGCATTAGCGAAATCACCCCTATTTTTAGTCAGCGCTGTGGCGTTAAACTCAGTGGCGACCGGTTAGAAAAAAAACACCAACAATGGCAAAAAATTGCAATTTCAGCCGCCGAACAATCGGGGCGTAACTTTGTGCCAGTTGTTCACACACCGGTTGATTTAAAGCAATGGCTTGAACAACAAACAGACGCCATTAAGCTCACTTTGCACCCTCGTGCCGAGCACAGCATTAAAACAATAACCGTTCCAAGCGCTGGTGTACGCTTTTTAGTAGGCCCTGAAGGCGGCTTTACCGATGAAGAAATGCTGCAAACTAAAGATCAGCACTTTGTTGATATTCGCTTAGGGCCGCGCGTTTTACGAACAGAAACGGCCGCTTTAACGGTCTTAAGTGCATTACAATTACAATTTGGCGATTTAGCTAATTGAAATAGCTCAATGGCACCCTCATATTAAAACTATTAACACTCTAGTAGTCATTATAATTAGATTAAGGCACAGCGCATGGCGATAAAGTTAGGTATTATTTCTGATCCTATTAGTGGATTTAACATCAAAAAAGACACCGGTTTTGCAATGATGATGCAAGCGCAAAAACGTGGCTACGAAATTTACTACATGGAGATGGATGACTTATCGCTTCGCCAAGGTAAATCGTATGCAACCGCAGCAAAAGCGCAGGTATTTAACAACACCGAAAAGTGGTACGAACTTGAAGAAAAAACCACAATCGCGCTTGCCGACCTAGACGTTATTTTAATGCGAAAAGATCCACCGTTCGATACGGAGTACATCTACGCAACTTATATCTTAGAGCGTGCAGAGCAAGAAGGTACGTTAATTATTAATAAACCACAAAGCCTGCGCGATGCTAACGAAAAGCTATTTACAGCGTGGTTTAGCGAGCATACGCCAGATACGCTAGTAACACGCAGCCAAGCTCAAATACGCGCGTTTTTAGCTGAGCATAAAGACATTATTTTAAAACCACTTGATGGCATGGGCGGCGCATCTATTTTTCGTATTAAAGAAGATGATGCAAACATTGGCGTTATTTGCGAAACCTTAACTGAGCATGGTAGTCGCTTTGCCATGGTGCAAAATTACATTCCAGAGATCAAACAAGGTGATAAACGCGTATTGGTTGTTGATGGTGAAGTTATTCCGTATTGTTTAGCGCGTATTCCACAAAATGGTGAAACCCGCGGTAACTTAGCTGCAGGTGGCCGTGGTGAAGCCCGCCCCCTTAGCGAGTCAGACCTTAAAATAGCTCAAGCAGTTGCCCCTACGCTTAAAGAAAAAGGGTTAGTGTTTGTAGGGTTAGATATTATTGGCGACAAGCTCACCGAAATTAACGTAACAGCACCAACCTGCGTACGTGAAATTGAAGCCGCTTACGATATATCTATTACCGGTATTTTGTTTGACGCAATTGAGCGTAAGCTCGCTAAATAAACACCATTTAAAAGTCCATTAATTTAAGTATTTCATACAATTAATGGACTTTTTATACGCTACGTATATATCTATGCCATACTCAAAGTTCAATAAGTATTCATAAACTAAAAGGGTGAAATCTATGCAATCATTAGAAAATCATTTTTTAATCGCTATGCCGTCGATGCAAGACCCTTTTTTTAAACGTGCCGTTACCTATATTTGTGAGCACAATGAAGATGGGGCTATGGGATTGGTGATCAACCAGCCTATTGATGTGACCGTTGGTGAGCTTTTAGATAAAATAGAAATAGACAACGACAAAACCCAACAAGCCGCGCAAGTCTCTGTGTTTGCAGGTGGTCCGGTTAAAACCGACCGAGGTTTTGTACTTCATTCACCTCAGCCAGGCTACTCTGCAAGCCAAAAGCTTAGCAGTGATATAATGATCACCACATCAAAAGACGTACTTGCCAACCTGACCACCGCCCACGCACCTGAGCAATTTATTATTACGCTTGGTTATTCGGGCTGGGAGCAAGGACAACTTGAGAAAGAGCTTTTAGATAACAGTTGGTTGATCATTAAAGCCGATCCGAAGATCATTTTTGATACGCCGGTAGAAAAACGCTGGGAAAAAGCAGTTTCAATGCTAGGCTTTGATGTTAGCCAACTTTGCAGCGAAGCTGGACACGCTTAAAGAACGATAATGACGAAAAAAAACCTTAAGCCGCAAGGCCAGCGCACCGTAATGGGCTTTGACTTTGGCACCAAAAGCATTGGTATTGCCATAGGACAAGAACTAACAGGCAGTGCGTCTAGCCTAAAAGCGGTAAAAGCCCAAGATGGTATTCCTAATTGGGATCATATTGCGGTTCAAGTTAAAGAGTGGCAACCCGACTTAATGGTTGTCGGGTTACCCCTTAATATGGATGGTACTTCGCAAGAGGTAACCTTTAAGGCTAAAAAGTTTGCTAACCGCTTGCACAATCATTACGGCATACCGGTGCAAACACAAGATGAGCGACTCACAACCGCCGATGCTAAAGCGCGTTTATTTGAGCACGGTGGCTATAAAAATTTAGGGAAAGGAAATGTCGATAATATGTCGGCAGTGATTATTTTAGAGAGTTTTTTTGAAGCCAGTTATGGTGAATAAGTAATGCAGACTCCTTTAATTACGTAATCTATTTTAAAGGTAGAAAAACACCGCAGTGGTATAAAACGTTATAAGTAATTTTATCCATAAAAAAAGCGCCCAGCGGCGCTTTTTTTATGGATAAAATACGGTGTTAATTGCTGTTTTTATCATCTAGTCCATCTATGGTTACACCTTGTAAAAATCCTGCACCTTGTTGCTCGTTATTGCGCAGCTTAATCATTAAGCGTAAATCGTTTGGCGAATCAGCATGATGTAGTGCATCGGCGTAATTAATACGCTGCTGTTTGTATAGCTCAAATAAGGCTTGGTCAAAGGTTTGCATACCCATTTCTTTAGACTTAGACATGGCTTCTTTTATGCCACCAATATCCCCATTTTTAATTAGCTCTGCCACCATGGGTGAGTTTAATAATATTTCAATCGCGGCTACACGCCCTTCCCCATCAGAAGTGGGAATAAGTTGCTGGGCAACAATGGCGCGTAAATTTAGCGCTAAGTCGTACTTAAGCTTGTCGTGTTTTTCTTTAGGCACTAAGTGCATAATACGGTCAATGGCTTGGTTGGCATTATTAGCATGCAATGTAGCCACACATAAGTGACCCGTTTCGGCAAAGCTCAGTGCGTATTCCATGGTTTCTTGCGAGCGTATTTCACCAATTAAAATAACATCGGGAGCTTGGCGTAAAGAGCTTTTAAGTGCCGACTCAAAGCTGTCAGTATCAAGCCCTACTTCGCGCTGAGTAATAATACTTTTGCGGTGCTCGTGCACAAACTCAATCGGATCTTCAATGGTGAGTATATGGCCGCGCTGGTTGCGGTTTCTGTAGCCAATTAAGGCAGCCAGTGAAGTTGATTTACCCGTGCCAGTACCACCAACAAACAGCACTAACCCGCGCTTTGACATAATTACATCGGTGAGTGTAGAGGGCAGCCCTAAATCACTTACATCAGGTATTTGCGTTACAATGCGGCGAATAACCATACCCGCTCTATCGCGCTGCCAAAAAGCCGATATACGAAAACGCCCTTCGTCTGTGGCTATCGCAAAGTTACACTCTTTAGTGGTATGAAACTCGTTTTTTTGTTTATCGCTCATCGCTGACTCTACAAGCGCAAGCGATTGCTCATCACTTAACTTATCGTCGCTAAGAGCGATAAGCTCACCATTAATTTTTGCACTGACTGGTAATTGGCTAGAGACAAATAAATCCGAGCCTTTTTTATCAATCATTATGTGTAAAAAGTGATTTAAAGATAAATTCATAATATGTCCTTAGCCACCAAACTGGGTTTTATCTTGGGCTTTTTCTTTTGCGGCTGCGGTTGTCACAATGCCGTGATTAACTAAATTATTTAAACATTGATCCATGGTTTGCATGCCGTGTGATGCACCCGTTTGAATAGATGAATACATTTGTGCAATTTTATCTTCACGAATTAAGTTACGAATCGCCGGTACACCAATCATAATTTCGTGCGCGGCCACGCGTCCACCGCCAATTTTTTTAAGCAGTGTTTGCGAAATAACGGCGCGCAGTGATTCAGAAAGCATTGAGCGCACCATATCTTTTTCTTCACCTGGGAATACATCAATAATACGGTCAATCGTTTTTGGTGCCGAGGTGGTATGTAGCGTACCAAACACTAAGTGGCCGGTTTCTGCGGCGGTCATCGCAAGGCGAATGGTTTCTAAGTCACGTAGCTCACCAACGAGTATTACATCCGGGTCTTCACGCAGCGCGCTGCGCAGTGCATTAGAGAAGCTGTGCGTATCTCGGTGTACTTCACGTTGGTTAATAAGACTGAGTTTATTATCGTGTACAAATTCGATAGGATCTTCAATGGTGAGGATATGGTGATGTTTTGTTTGATTTATATAATCGACCATAGCCGCAAGCGTTGTTGATTTACCCGAACCAGTTGGGCCGGTAACCAATACTAAACCACGCGGGTTATCTGATATTGTTTTAAAAATATCTGGCGCACCTAAATCCTCAAGCGTCAGTACATCGCTAGGGATGGTACGAAACACCGCTGCAGGGCCGCGGTTTGAGTTAAATGCGTTAACACGAAATCGAGCAAGGTTAGGCACTTCAAACGAAAAATCCACTTCTAGATTTTGTTCGTAGTCCTTGCGCTGATTATCGTTCATAATGTCGTAAACAAGGCTGTTTACATCTTTGTCTGCAAGTGCAGGTATATTAATGCGGCGAACATCACCATCTACGCGTATCATAGGTGAAACACCTGACGATAAGTGTAAATCAGATGCTTTGTGTTGCACACTAAACGCTAATAATTCGGTAATATCCATTTATGACTCCACAACTAACTGATAAATATATGGTTACAATAGCAGAACGACTCACATCCGCCTACGCTAGAATTGCCAACGCGGCTAAAAATGCTAAACGTAGTAGCGACGCTATTACGCTGCTAGCAGTATCAAAGACAAAACCAAGCGACGATATTATTGCTGCCTACGAGCATGGCCAGCGCCAATTTGGTGAGTCTTATGTTCAAGAGGCTGTAGATAAAATAGCTCAACTACACACATTTAGCGACATCATTTGGCATTTCATTGGCCCTATTCAATCAAATAAAAGCGCCCTTGTTGCTGCACATTTTGATTGGGTACAAAGCGTAGATAGAATAAAAATAGCTAAGCGTTTAAACAGTCAACGTCCAGAAAACCTAGCGCCTTTAAATGTGCTTATTCAAGTAAATATAAGCGCCGAGGAGGCTAAATCGGGCTGCAGCGTAGAGCAAATACCCGAACTAGCTGAGTTTATTGATCAATGTGAGCAACTCACTTTGCGTGGTTTAATGGCTATTCCGGCTAAAAGCGACGATCCGAGTGAGCAAAGTCAATCTTTTGAGCAATTACAAACTTGCTTTGATAAACTAAAGGCCCAATATCCTCATATAGATACGTTGTCGATGGGGATGAGCAATGATGTTGAAGCCGCCATTAGCGCAGGTTCAACCATGGTGAGGATCGGCACAGATATTTTTGGAACTCGAACTTAAAAGGTGATAACAGACATATGTCAGATAAAACAATCGCATTTATAGGCACAGGTAACATGAGCTACGCCATTATTGGTGGCATGGTAAAAAACGGTTTTAATGCAAACAACATCATTGCTACAAACCGCAACCAAGAAAAGCTTGCCAAGGTAGCAGACGATTTCAAGGTGAAAACCACCAGCGACAATAACGAAGCCTTACGCGATGCTGATGTCATTGTATTGTCTGTTAAACCACAAATGATGGGCGATTTATGTAAATCGTTCCAAGAATCGGGGATCGACTTTAGTGATAAACTGTTTATTTCGGTAGCGGCTGGCTTAACCGTTAAGCGTTTACGCGAAATGCTTGGCCAAAACGTTAAAATGGTTCGTTGTATGCCAAACACGCCATCGCTACTAGGGCGTGGTGTATCGGGTTTATTTGGCGCAGATGAAACAGCCGAAGAGCACGACTTTGTACAACAAGTATTTGAGTGCACAGGTATTGTTGTTTGGGTAGAGCAAGAGTCGCAAATTAACGATGTCATTGCTGTGACAGGTTCATCGCCCGCTTACTTTTTCTTATTTATGGAAGCCATTGAAGAAAAAGCGAAAGCACTTGGCTTTAACGATGAAGATGCGCGCCGCTTAGTGCAGCAAACTGCGCTAGGTGCAGCCGAAATGGCATTGAGCCAACCAGAGATAAGCATTTCGCAATTACGCGCTAATGTAACTTCTAAAGGCGGCACCACCCATGCTGCGGTTGAGCATTTAAAAGGCGAAGGCCTAGTGCAAACAGTTAGCGATGCAATGGATGCGTGTATTGCGCGTGCAATGCAAATGGAAAAAGAACTTTAAAATTACTTTTTATTGAAGGTTACACTATGAATGCCATGCAATTTTTGATCAGTACCCTGTTTGATTTGTTTTTAATGGTGGTACTACTGCGTTTTTGGCTACAGTGGGCAAAAGCCGACTTTTACAACCCAATGAGCCAATTTGTGGTTAAAGCAACCTCGTTTGCAGTTAACCCATTACGTAAAATTATACCTGGACTAGGTGGGCTTGATTTAGCCTCTCTATTGCTGGCATTTATTGTAGCCGTTGCCAAAATTAGTACTTTAATGCTGGTGATATACGGCGCATGGGCTGCGCAACCTGTGTTTATACAAGCACTTATTACCGTACTTAAAGAAGGCTTAAACCTTGTATTTTGGGTATTGATTATTCGCGCTATTTTAAGCTGGGTAAGTCAAGGTTATAACCCAATAGAAGCGGTTTTCCATCAGCTTACTGAGCCAATGCTCAAGCCACTTCGTAAAATTATTCCACCAATGGGTGGCTTAGATTTATCGGTGCTTGTACTAATTATTGGTATTCAGTTTTTACAAATGCTGCTAATGGACTTTTTAGCCTAAATTTTTTGTTATAAGCAAAAGAGGCCCTTTGGCCTCTTTTTTATATAGGACATCATAATGAACCGTTTAATTAAGTTTTGCTTTATTAGTTTTTTAGCCTTTGCTTTTAATGCCCACAGTGAAGACATGCAAGGCGCACAATACAAAGAGCTGGGCCCTTGGCAAGTGCATTACATTGCTTTTCCATCTACCTTTATTCAGCCGCAAATAGCTAAAACATATGGCCTTGAGCGTAGTGGTTATAAAGGCATTGTTAATATTTCAGTTCTGAAAAACAATAGCGATAAAACCGCGCAAACCGCTCAGCTCAGCGGCACCGCAAAAAACCTACTCGGCAATAAGCAAGCCCTTACTTTTAAAGAAGTAAAAGAAGGTGAATCAATTTATTACCTTGCGCAAGTAGACTACACCAACGAAGAGATTTTACGTTTTGAGATAAACATCCAGCAAGGTAGTCAGTCTCAAAAACTCACGTTTCAGCAAAAATTTTACGTAGATTAAAAACATGACCAAAACATTAGTGCTTGCCACAGGCAACCCTGGCAAAGTTAACGAGCTGGCCAATATGCTTAGCCCGCTTAATATAAATGTGCTTCCGCAAAGCGATTTTAACGTAGACGATGTGGCCGAAACCGGCACCACCTTTGTAGAGAACGCGATAATTAAAGCCCGCCATGCTGCTAAAATTACCGGCATGCCAGCCATTGCAGATGACTCAGGCTTAGAGGTAGATGGCTTAAATGGTGCACCGGGCGTGTACTCAGCTCGGTTTGCCGGTGAAAGCGCCAGCGATCAAGACAACATAGATAAACTACTTAACGAATTAGCCGATAACCCAAATCGTAAAGCCCGCTTTTGGTGTGTGCTGGTATTAATGCGCCACGCCGATGACCCTACCCCACTTATTTGCAGCGCAAGCTGGGAAGGCGAAATTACACAAACCCAAAATGGCGAAGGCGGCTTTGGTTACGACCCAGTATTTTTTGTAGCAGAGCAAAACTGTACCAGCGCCGAGCTCACCAAAGAGCAAAAAAATGCGGTGAGTCATCGCGGCCAAGCACTTAAAAAGTTATTACTAGAGCTTAAAAGCAAAGGCGGCCTGTGAACCTTCCACCACTGAGCTTATATGTGCACGTACCTTGGTGCGTGCAAAAATGCCCCTATTGCGATTTTAATAGCCATGGGCAAAAAGGCGACATTCCTGAAGCTGAGTATGTTCAGCATTTAATTGACGACTTAAAAGCCGATTTGCACTTGGTGCAAGGGCGTAAAATTCACAGTATTTTTATTGGCGGCGGTACACCAAGCTTATTAACTGGCGATGCATATACCCGCTTATTAAACGAAGTCGATAACCTAATTGGCCTAAGCGACAACTGCGAAATAACCCTTGAGGCAAATCCTGGTACCGTAGAAACCGGGCGCTTTAAAGAGTACGTCAAAGCGGGTATTAACCGTATTTCTATTGGCGTGCAAAGCATGCAAAACGACAAGTTAAAAGCACTTGGCCGTATTCATGGTGCCGATGAAGCGCACTACGCTGCAGAGCAAGCTAAGCAAGCCGGGTTAAATAGCTTTAACCTCGATTTAATGCATGGCTTACCGGGGCAAAGCCTTGACGATGCGCTGAGCGATTTAAAAAAAATAATTGCTTTAAACCCGCCACATATTTCCTGGTATCAGCTCACTATTGAGCCTAATACACAATTTGCATCCAAGCCGCCAACTTTGCCACAAGATGAAACCCTATGGGATATTCAAGAGCAAGGTCAAGCACTACTTGCTCAAGCCGGTTACATACAATACGAAATATCGGGCTATGCAAAGCCAGGCTTTCAATGCCAACATAACTTGAATTATTGGCGTTTTGGCGATTATCTCGGTATTGGCTGTGGCGCTCATGGTAAGGTGACTGATGCAAAAACCGGCATTATTACCCGTACTGAAAAAATTAAGCATCCGCGCGGTTACATGGATATGCTTAAGCCGTACTTGTATAAAAGCTGGCAAGTAGAGCAAGACGATTTAGCCTTTGAATTTTTTATGAATCGCTTTCGCTTAGTCGAGCCTTGCCCTATTGATGATTACAGTGCGCTGACTAATCAGCCATTGCAAAACCAACAAGCAGCGTTAACTAAAGCAATAAATGCAGGTTTGTTAATACAAGAAAACGGCCACTGGCAAGTTAGCCTCAAAGGGCATCGTTTTTTAAATGACCTGCTAGAATTGTTCGTGTAGTGGTTTTAACCACGCGCGATAAACATAAAATACAAGCAAATAAATATAATACCCCCTAATGGGTTTCTAACAACAAAGGGAAAACAATGCGTAAACTTACCTTTATTGCAGCAGCCGTGAGCGTTGCTATTTTAGCCGGCTGCCAGCAGGCACCACAACAAACAACCCCGGCGCCTGCAGTGCAAGCGCAACCTGTGCAAAGCGAAATCGACAAAGCGAATGCGTTTTTTGAAGATACCTTTAACCGCGATGTAATGAGCAGCCCGGTTTATCAAACTTACATGGGTATTAAAAAAGATTACGATAAATGGGATGACGGCAGCGAAGAGCAAAAACTAAAAGACCTTGCGCAAGCAAAAGAAGACTTAGTTACTTTAAATGCTATCAACCGCGACCTGCTTGATGATGCCACTAAAGTAAGTTACGACTTAAAAAAACAAGACCTAGAAAGCTCGATTGCTGATTTTAAATGGCGTTACCATAACTACCCGGTTAACCAAATGTTTGGTACTCACTCTATGGTGCCTGCGTTTTTAATTAACCAACATTCAATTAGTAATGTTAAAGAAGCTAAAGATTATATTGCGCGTTTAAACGGTGTACCTACTGTATTTGAACAGCTAATTACTGATTTAGAAACCCGTGCTGATAAAGGCATTATTGCGCCTAAATTTGTGTTCCCACATGTTATAGATTCGAGCAAAAACATCATTCATGGTGCGCCGTTTGAAAAAGGTGAAGACTCAACACTATTAGCCGACTTTAAACGTAAAGTAAGCGCTCTTGAAATTAGCCAAGATGAAAAAGATGCCTTAATTAGCGATGCAACTGATGCATTAAAATCAGCCGTTAAGCCTTCTTACTCTAAGTTAATTAATTACTTAGCACAGCTAGAAAAACGTGCAGATAACCGCGATGGCGCATGGAAACTGCCTGACGGCGAAGCGTTTTACAATAACGCACTTAAGCGCACCACAACAACTGACTTAACCGCTAAAGAAATTCATGCCATTGGCCTTGCTGAAGTAAAACGTATTCATGATGAAATGCGTGAAATTAAAGACAAAGTAGGCTTTAAAGGTGATTTAAAAGCGTTTATGCAGTTTATGAAAACGGATAAACAATTTTATTATGCCAATGACGAGCAAGGTAAACAGCGTTATTTAGATGAAGCCACTGGCCTAATCAACACCATGAAAACTCGCCTAGATGAGTTATTTATTGTTAAGCCAAAGGCTGATCTTAAAGTTAAAGCCGTTGAAGCATTCCGCGAAAAAGCAGCAGGTAAAGCATTTTACCAACAACCTGCGCCAGATGGCTCACGCCCTGGTATTTACTACGCAAACCTTTACGACATGGAAGCAATGCCAACGTACCAAATGGAAGCATTAGCGTACCATGAAGGTATTCCGGGTCACCACATGCAAATTGCTATCTCACAAGAGCTTGAAGGTGTGCCTAAGTTTCGTAAGTTTGGTGGCTACACCGCTTACATTGAAGGTTGGGGCTTATACTCAGAGTACATTCCTAAAGAAATGGGCCTTTACTCAGACCCATACTCAGACTTTGGTCGCCTTTCGATGGAATTATGGCGCGCATGTCGCCTAGTGGTTGATACCGGGATTCACGCAATGAAGTGGACTCGCCAAGAGGGTATTGATTACTACGTAAATAACACGCCTAATGCCACATCTGACGGTGTTAAAATGGTTGAGCGTCACATTGTAATGCCATCGCAAGCGACAGCTTATAAAGTGGGTATGCTTAAAATTTTAGAGCTGCGTGAAGAGGCTAAAAAGCAACTAGGCGATAAGTTTGATATTCGCCAGTTCCACGACGTTATACTTAAAAATGGCCCTGTACCACTTAACGTACTAGAGAACTTTGTAAACGAGTGGGTAGCAAGTAAAAAAGCTTAATACTTGGTTATAAATAGAAAAAGGTCGCTGATGCGGCCTTTTTTGTTTTATAGTAATAAAAACGCTCAGAGGTAAAGTTAAGAATGGATTTAAGCATACAATTACTTAATGCGCGCATTGCTAAGCATCAGCTAGACGAGCTCGATAACGACTTTAAACAGTTAAGCCCTGCTCAGCAAACATTACAGCTAAACCACCTTTACGAAAGTGCTTTGCGGATGAGTATTAAATACGACTTTATGCAAAATGTGGCAACACGTATTTTAACAACCAACACCCCACCAGCACCTTTTATAAACCAATTAACAACGACTGATGCATTAACGTTTTTTACACCTGCATTAAAAGAAAATAACGGTTTTTTAGCACAAGACAGCCAAGGAAATAATGTACTGCACAATGTATTTAAACACGCCAATGCTCAAAAGCTGGCGTTTAACTATGTGCGCTCATTAATGCTATTTGAATCTAACGATAATTTAGTAAAAGCCCTTGCACAAACAAATGCTCGCGGCCTCACCCCTGTTGCCTGTTATATCGCCTATGCTGATAAACCTAGCACACCAATAAAGCATGAATTTTCAGCATTATTAGCGCTTATGGAAATAGAGCAAAAACAAAATCCAACCGCTAAACAGCAACTGGCAAATATATTAAAAGGCGCTGATATAAACGAAACCAGCATTTTACTTAGCGCTGCTTACCTACAGCGCTCAACCGCACAAATTGCCCACTTAGTTAGAGCAATTTAGTCACTTAAGTAATATTCAACACTGGTGACCACCCTCACCTTTTTGATATGTGGCGTGTTTGAATCGCGATTGCTAATGCTAAATTGCCCTTGGCGAGCGGATTTTATTTTACCAAGCGTTGAGTTCGAATCTTTAGCAAATTTGTTGGCAACTTCACGGGCTTTTTCTGTAGCCTCTTGCACCATGGCTGGTTTTATATCGTTAAGGCCGGTAAATAAATACTCAACTTTGGTTTCGTAGCTATTTTGCACAATGGCAATGCCCTGTTTAGCTAATTGACTCACTTTACTCAGCGCATTTTGTACTTTGTCGGGCGCGTTCGAATACACAATAATATTAGCGCGTACCAAGTAACGAAACTTTTGATTATCGTTAGCGTATTCACGGGCTTGCTTATCAATAATCGACTGGCTACCCGTGCTTATTTCGTCATCATCAAAGCCATGTAGCTTTAAAAATGCAATAACAGCATCGTTTTTTTGCTCAACTCGACTAACCAGTTTTTCTAAGTCGTTGTCTGCATCACTGTATTGCAGCGGCCAAATTACCGTATCGGCGCTAACTTCACGCTCTGCTAACCCTTTAACCTGCACACTACGTTCCATGCTTTTTACATCTACTGCGGCACTTTTAATAATAAAGCCTAATAAAATTAAGCCTATACTTAGGCAAATTGCGGCTATAACTGTGTAAAAACCGGGTGTTTTATTCACAAAAAACTCCTTGATTGATATCAATAATAAGTATCTATGCGCTCGAAATAACACAGCAAACAGGGTACATTGAGACTATAAATAACGCAAAATATAATCAGCCAAGGATATGCCATGAGCTTAAAGCGCATCAGCCAATTTTTTAATCCGGCCTCGGTAGCCGTTATTGGCGCCTCGAATACCCCCACACGCGCGGGGTTTGTGGTTATGCGCAATTTATTACAAGGTGGGTTTAAAGGGCCAATCATGCCCGTAACCCCTACCCATAGTGCGGTACACGGTGTGCTTGCCTACCCTGATATTGCCGCGCTGCCCAAAGTGCCCGACTTAGCCGTTATTTGTACAAATAAAAATACCTTACTGAGTATTATCGAGCAGCTAGGTGAGCTTGGTTGTAAAAGTGCAATTGTGATTGCTGATGGGCTCTCATTGAGCCAAAAAACAGCTTTAAAGCGCGCTGCAAATGCCCATCACGTTACTTTGCTTGGGCCTAATTGTTTAGGGCTGCTCATTCCGCATATTGGCCTTAATGCCAGCTTTTCTCACACAGTTGCAGCACCAGGGAAACTGGCATTTATATCGCAATCCGCAGCGGTGTGTTCCACTATTTTAGATTGGGCTAAAAATAAAGAAATTGGCTTTTCGTATTTTGTTTCGGTCGGTGATTGCCTAGATATCGATTTTGACGAGCTGCTCGATTTTTTAGGCCGCGATGCTAAAACCAAAGCGATTTTGCTCTACATAGATAATATTGAAGATATTCGCGGATTTATCTCGGCAGCACGGGCAGCGGCCTTTAGTAAGCCGGTTATTGCCATTAAAACGGGAAAAACCGGAGCAGGCGCACTGGCTGCTGAAATTCATACCGGTGGCAAGCAAAGTTCTGATGCAGTGTACGATGCGCTTTTTCAACGCGCCGGTATGTTGCGTGTTAGTGATTTGCGCGAACTTTTTGCAGCCACGCAAACACTCGCTATCCACCCTAAATTACTAAAAGTTGAGCAGTTAACCATTTTAACCAACGGCGGCGGCCCAGGGGTTATGGCGGTAGATGAGCTTATTTTAAATTCGGGTAAACTTACCCAGCTTAGCGAGCAAACGCGCTCCGCACTCAATCAAGTTATTCCGCAATCGGATACTACATCTAACCCTGTCGATATTTTTGGCGACTCTGCTCCGGCGCGTTACAAGCAAGCATTAGAAATTTTACTTCGCGCCGAAGAAGTTAAAAACTTACTTATTATTCATACCCCTTCGGCACTGGCACCAAGTGAAGACTACGCCGATATGATAGTGCAAACCTTACAAAAAATACCAAAGATGGCGCGCCCTTATGTAATGACCAACTTTATGGGTGAAGATGCGGCTTATGCTGCGAGGCGTGTTTGCTCTAACCACACTATTCCAACCTATCGTACGCCTGAGGGTGCGGTTGGCGCATTTATGCATTTAGTTAGTTATCGTCGTAACCAAAAACATTTAACGCAAACACCCGAATCAAATACCGATGATGCAAAAATAAATAAATCAGCGGCCACTACGCTCATTAACGAATTTTTAGAAGAAGAGCAAAGCTACTTACCCACTCATCAAGCAAGCCAAATTCTTAGTCATTATGGTGTTGAGTGTATTCAAACAGAAGTAGCCTACACGCCCACAGAGGCGCGTGAGCAAGCAATTGAATTAGGCTTTCCGGTAGCGTTAAAGTTGATTAGCCCAAGTATTGCCTCAAAATCAGAAGTAGGGGGTGTGGTTCTTAACTTAAACGATGCAAACGAGGTTGAGCAAACCGCCTTTGCCATGCTGATACGAATTAAAAACACCTATCCAGATGCTGTTATTGAAGGGTTTTCATTGCAAAAAATGGCGCCGCGTGCCGGCGCTAATGAGCTGCGAATTGCCATTAAAACTGAGCCTAATTTTGGCCCTGTTATATTACTTGGTGAAGCGGGTAATGGGTTAGAGTATGCCCAAGCAGCCGTTGCTTTGCCGCCGCTTAATATGAACTTAGCTAAATACCTCATTGCAGCAGCAAACGATAAAGGCGTATTAAAAGATCGCATTTTGCCAGAAAAAGTCGATAAATATCGCTTATGCGCCCTGCTCACACGTATATCTCAACTTGTTGTCGATCAGCCCGATATAAGTGCCATGGAACTTAATCCTATTTTAGCCAGCAATGGGCAATTTTTAGTGCTTGATGCCACTATTAGTGTTAATCGCTATCAGGCACGCAGCGATCGTAAACGTTTGTGTATCCGCCCTTACCCTATTGATCTTGTAGAAGAAGTAACCCTTAAAAATAATACGCGAGCTACATTAAGGCCTATTCGTCCGGAGGATGAAAAAGCCCACCAAGAGTTTGATCAATCACTCAATAAAGAAGATCGTTACAAACGCTTTTTTGGTGAGCTGCCCCAGTTTAACCACGACCAGCTCGCAAAAATGACGCAAATAGATTACGACCGAGAAATGGCCTTTATTGTTTGTCAGCGCTTTGAAGGTAAAAGCCGCACCCTAGGTGTAGCACGCGTTATTATGGACCCTGATAATTTACATGCTGAGTTTGCAACCGTGGTTCGCTCTGACTACCAAGGTTTAGGTCTTGGCAGGCTGCTTATGAGCGCTGCAATAAATCATTGTAAGCGCCAAGGCGTAGAAGTAATTGAAGGCATAACACTGCCTGAGAACACCGGCATGATTGAGCTTGCCCGTAAGTTAGGTTTTACAATTAGCCGTGATTTTGAAGAAGGCAGTATTAATATGCTGTTAAAGCTAAACACATGAGCAGCACAGCAAGACAAACGTTAGCGCAGGTATTTGAAGGGACTGGCGATTACCGCAAAGCGGGGCATATACTCGATACCGCGCTGATTGCTTTAATTATGCTTAACGTTATTGCCATTGTGTTGGAATCAGTACCGAGTATAAGCAAAGTATATTACCCGCAGCTTTTACTATTAGAGGTTATTTCGGTGGCTATTTTTAGCCTTGAATACCTTGCAAGGCTTTGGGCCTGTGTTGATAAAAGCAAATACGCAGCTATAAAAGGTTCAAACGCAAAACGCCGGCTGCATTATTTTTTATCACCTTTGGCTCTCATCGATTTAATAGCCATTTTACCCAGCTTGCTAATGTTTGTGTTTCCTCTGGATTTGCGTTTTTTACGTGTATTAAGGCTGTTAAGAGTATTTAAACTTACTCGTTATTCACGTGCAATGCAGTTGTTATTACAAGCATTTAAAGACGAAGCGAGCTCGTTACTGGCCGCGTTTTTTATTATGTCGGTACTGCTAATACTTGCCTCCTGCGGTATTTATTTATTGGAACACGATATTCAGCCAGATAAATTTGGCTCTATTCCTGCGGCTATGTGGTGGGCTATGGCGACCCTCACTACGGTTGGGTATGGTGATGTTGTACCGCTAACGCCACTTGGTAAACTATTTGGTGGCGTAGTTACTTTGGTGAGCATGGGAATGGTGGCAATTCCTACAGGCTTGCTTGCCTCAAGTTTTTCGGAGCAAATACGTAAACGCCGGCAATTTTTTGAAGATGCCGTACATGAGCAAATTCACCAAGGCAGTTTAGATGACTCACAGCGTTTGCACTTAGAGGAGCTGCGCTACAAGTTAGGTTTAAGTAAGCTTGAGGCCAATAAAGCAATTAAAACGCAGCTTAATCAACGCAACAGCCATTTATTTTGCCGCCACTGTGGTAAACGCCAATAAGCTTATTTTTACTGGTTAAATATGTTGCCCCAATCTTGTTTGATCAGTGCGGGAACAGCTTCTTTAGGTACTGGCTTACTAAATAAATAGCCCTGAAAATGCTTACACCCTAACTGCTTTAAAAACTGCAGCTGTTGTTTGTTTTCAATGCCCTCAGCCACACACTCTTTACCTAAGCTATGAGCTAAGGTAAGCGTTGATTGAATAATGGCTTCATCATCCGAGTCCACGCCAATATCTTGCACAAAGCTTCTATCTATTTTTAGTACATCGATAGGAAAACGCTTTAAATACGTTAATGAGGCATAGCCTGTTCCAAAGTCATCCATGTAGAGCTTACAGCCAAGCTTTTTCAGCATTTCCATACTGTGCAGCGCATGTTTAGAGTCACGCATTAAAATAGACTCGGTAATTTCAAACACTATGGCTTCTGAGGGCACATTAGCGTGGCTCAACGCTTTATGTATGTCGGTTACAAGCTCTTCGTATTCAAAATCAAGTGCTGAGAGGTTTATCGACAAGTACAGCTGAGGTGAAATCTCACGCCATTGTTTAAGGGCTTGCAACGCACGGGCAAAGGTTTGCAGCATAATTTTTGTTATTAAACCTATGCTCTCAGCCGCTAAAGAAAACTCTTGCGTGGGCACTAAAGTGTTTTCTGGCCAGCGTAACAACACTTCAAAACCTTCGGTTTTTTGAGTGTGTGCATTTACTATGGGCTGGTAGTAATTACAAAACTCTTGCTCTTGATACGCTTTAGTTAGCAAAGACTCTAAATGCAGGGCTTTTTGTACATGCTGATTCATCTCCTGCTTGTAAAACTTATAACTACTTTCGAGAGACTCTTTTGCATGGTACAAAGCTATACTGGCAGCTTTTAACAGCGCAGCATGATCTGCGGCGTCATCAGGCGCTATTGCTACCCCGATACTTAAATTAACGTTTACTACCTGGCCATTAAATTCCATATTTTGGCTTACAGAGTCTATTAATTTAGAGCAAATAAGCAATACTTCTTCAATTTGCTGCACATCTTCCACCAGCACCACAAATTCATCGCCACCAAAGCGCGCAACACTTGCAGAAGGACGCAAAGAGCGCTTAATACGCTTAGCCACTTGCTTTATTAGCTCATCAGCCGCTTCACGTCCAAATGAGTCGTTAAAGTATTTAAACCGCTTAATGTTTATGTGCAGCATAGCTACTTTACATTGATGATTTTGCGCTTGCTCAATCGCATGCTCAACCCTGTCGTTAAACAGCATACGGTTAGGCAAACCGGTTAATGAGTCATAGTTGGCTAAAATATGAAGCTCATTTTCAGCCAATTTTTGCGCATGAATGTCGGTTAAAATAATAACGTAGCTGCTTAAACGGTGTTCAGTGTCGGCCACTGCACTTATTTTTACTAACACATGGCGCTGCTCACCACTGGCAAGGGTGACTAAGTCTTCACAGGAAAAATGCTCACCCACATTTAGCTTTTGCATTATCCGTAAGTAGTCAAAGCGATTACTTCGCGATATACCTAAATTAAGGGCGCGGCTAGAGCGTGGCTCACTAGGAAAGTTAAAGGCCGTTTGCAACGATTTGTTAGAGGCGCGTACCGTAAAGTTTTTATCAAGAATAAATACCCAATCACGGGTTTGCTCAAACGCAGCGGTAAATAAACGGGCATGCTCTTCAAACACCATTTCGCGGGTCATATTGGTGTAAGTACCCGCTACTTTTTTAGGAAGTTGTCCGCTCCATTCCACCACTTTGCCAAAGTCTTTATACCAACGCCAATAGCCTTTAGCGTGGCGTAAACGATAAGTGCAATTAAAGTAGCCTTTATCGGTTGATAAAAATTCTAACCATTCTAATCTGAAAAGCGCTTTATCTTGCGGGTGAATTTTAGCTAGGTAATCATCTAAGCTCACGCTTTCTTGATCATACCCCAGTTCATTACATAAGCGCGGCTGGTAAATACTACTCGATGTAGACTGCCAATCCCACATGCCAGACTCACTACCCTCTAAGGCTAGTTTTAATCGCGCTTCACTTTCTTTACTTTCTTTATTAGCGGCCAGTAATATGCGCTGAATTTTGTTGCGGCGCATTACCCAAAAAGCAATAAATGCGATAAACAAAACGCCATAAAGCACCATAAAATATGGCGCTCGCCACAGAGGATACTTAACACGAATTTTTAGCACTGCAGGCGGCGTGTACTCGCCGGTTAATGGATCTTTAGCCCATACTTTGAGCTGGTAATTACCTGGATTTAATTTAGGGAATAACACCCGATTATTATTACGGGTGTAGGTTTTTTGGCCGTTATCGAGCTGGTACTCATAAATTATGCGCTCTTGATAGCTAAAGGCCATCGCCGAAAACGCCACCTCTAAACCGATATCATCATGGTTAAGGACTATTTCATTTAATGGCTGTTTTAAATCGATAGATAAGTCGCGCGACATTAAATCAACTCGCGTTATATTTACATGATCAATTAAAGAGTGGTAATTTTGATTTTCCATCGGATGAAAATATGTAATGCCCTTTAAGCTGCCATAGGCAATGCGCCCATCGCTTAAATGCGCCATGGCACTGCTGTTAAACTCAGCAGAAAGCAGCCCCTCAGATGTAGTAAACTGCTGAAAATGAAGTGTTTCTGGGTTTAGTCGCCATATGCCTTTATGGCTACTCATCCAAATCATGCCATTATCATCAAGCACCATGTCATAAAGTAAGGTACCTAACTTATTTTTTTCTAAGTCAATCGTGTGTACCAATTTGTAACTGGCTGCATCAAGCCCAATCAGGCCAAAATTAGATAGTGAAATCCATAAGATATTGTTGTTATCGACCACGTAAGAAAGCACATTAATAGCCACGTTATCGTGCTGTTTTGGCACTTTATAAATGGTGTTTAATGCTAATGTGGATGGGTTTACCTGATATAAAATACCCGCATTAAAAAACAGGGGCATATCAGGCTTGGTTGCCAGCGCTGGCGAAAAACCATGCGCCAAAAACGGCTCTATTTTGCTAAAGGCCCCTTCTAATCGGGTGATCTGCTGAGTATCAATATTATATACAAACATACCGTGATCTGAGTGCACATAATACAAATCACCGTTAGGCATTAAGGTTACGCCGTGTACCCAGCCTTCTATGTAGGCTCTATTGTTGGGGTTTGTTATTGTTGGCTCGTTAATTTGATGCGTTATGGGGTCAAACTCAAACAGCCCACGGTTTGTATGTAACCAAAGCTTTTGCTTATAAGGAATAATTTCATACACGCTAAATTCGGTAGTCAATAAGTCTACTTTGTGGTTTTTTAAGTAAACTTGGCTGGTGTTAGTGACTAAATCAATTTCGGTTAAGCCATTATGCGTTGCCAGCCATAGGCTGTTGCCATACTCCGTAATGCCCCAAACCGAAGGATGTGAAAGGCCATCGCCACCCAGTTTACTACCATCTATATTGCTAAAGTGATAGGTATTATTAGACAGATAAAATGCACCATCGGTTTTAGTAGCGAGCCAATATCCCCCCGATTTATCTTTTACCATGTCTATCATACTGGTATCAGATAGGCTGTATTTACTTTGTGTAATACGTGTGTTTTTTACCAACTCTTTGCTATTTAAATCAAATTTAAAGAGCCCTTTATTAGTCGCCAGATCTAGCTTTTCGCCTTCGTTGATGATGCGCCATACATTTAAATCGGCAATAACGGCTTGGTTTTTAAATGCTATGTCGGGGCGTTCAAACATGCCTGGCAAGTCGCTAATATCAACTTGATACAAGCCTTTAACGGTGCCTACTAACAACTGATTATTTTCAATAACCGAAAACGATTTAACGTTGTTTTGATAAATATGCTCAGCTTTGCTTTTTAAATGCTGCAACGGCCTAATTTGCTCAGAGGCGATATCAAATACAAACGCCCCATGGCTTGTGCCTATAAAAATATACCCATTGTAATGAAAAAGCTCTCTGACTAAGGTGTTTTCGTATTCTTTAGGCAGCTCAAATAGGCTGGTTATTTTACCTGTTTCAATATCTAATTTAGCAAAGTCGCGACCACGCCCAATCCATAAGGTTTTGTCATCAACCGCTGCCATACTAAATACCGACTGGCTTAAAATTTGTTTTTCGCTGGTAGGTTGAGAAATAAATTGCTGGTAGGTGTCGGTACTTGGGTCATATTTAAATAAGCCGGCAAGTAACGAGGCTATCCAAATATTGCCTGCGGGGTCTTGGTAAATACAATCAATTATGGCTTCTTCAAGCTCGCCATTAGGGCCATTAATAGAAACAACTTGGTAGCCATCATAGCGGTTTAATCCCCCTTCGGTAGAGAGCCATAGGTAACCGTTATCATCAAGCAGCATAGTGTTCACATAGCTTTGCGACAGCCCTTCACTGGGGGATAAACGTTTAACCTGTGCGCCAACTTGGCAACTAAATATAGCGATTAAAGCTATACAGCAACTAATGATCCAATGAACGCCTTTACTCATGGCTTGATCCGTTGTTTTTGTTATAGGTATTCGAGTGCGACTATATTTCGATGCGTATAAATATCAAAAAGTGCTTTTAAACCAGGAGTATATGTTAATACTTGGTTAAAACCAAGACTCGTATATAAAGCTGTAATATTTTTATAAGCAAAGGTGTAAAGCGGCATGCTTTGCTGTTTTATAGCGGCGCATACAAGTTGCTTTGCCAGCCCTTTTGCACGGTGCTGCGGGGCAACAAATACGGTCGATAAAAATAAAAAATCGTGTTTATTTTGTATCCGACACGCCGCAACTATCTGCATTTCACTGTAAACAACCCAAACCTGATCTTGCTTATTAGCACGTCCTCTTACGCTATACAGTGCATAAAACTTATTAACTAATGGAATCTTAAGTGTGTCTAACTTTTGTACTGTGTACATATATTAGCTTAGCATTAACGCCAAATACTGCTCAAACTGTTGCTTTAAAAACGTTTGCTCTGCCACTGGGCGGCTATGAATCGTGTTATAAACTTGCTCACGTGTTTTTTTATTACGTTTAATTTGATAAGCCCAAAATGAGGCTTCGTAATCTAATTGAATCTGATATTTTTGCTCTCGGGGTAATGCACATAAATTAAAACTCACAACCACTCCTAAGTACGGTTAGTTATCCGCATTTATTATACGTATATTTGAACCCATTTACTGTTTAAAAAGCAACAAACATGGGCAAAAACCAAACTATTTTGGTATTATTCGCTGCGTTCATTTGCCCTCTCCTTATTTTAAACGGAAGTAACCTTGCAGATACAGCTCAATGCTTTGTTTTTATTAGTCGTTTTATTTTTTAGTAAAATTACACTCGCCAATCACAATAGCGTTATATTTAACCGCCCGGCCGACTCAGCTCAAGCAAGCTATGCGCTCGCTTTACTCACATTAGCCTATAAAGAACTTAATTATGAAGTACACATAATTGATTTTAATCGCCAAAATGCCTTATTAGCAGCCAATAATGGGGTGTTAGATGGCCAACTTGGCCGCGATATAAGTATAGAGGCGGACAATAAAAACCTGATCAGAATTAACTACCCACTGTTTGACTATAAGCTTTTACTGTTTAAAAACTGCCGACCCAATACACTCGATAAGCTCGATAGTATTGCGGTTTTATCAGGCTATCCAGTTCAGCACCATTACTTAAATGAGCATAAGTTTAACGGCAATATTATTGAAGTAAAAAATATTACGACCCAACTTAACCTACTAGCCCAGCATAAAGTTGATGGGGCAATTATGCTCGACTTTGTGCTTAAAGCCGATAACTTTTCCCTGCCAGAGACCTGTATGCAAACCCAGCTGCTAAGTACATTTTCGCTCTATCACTATGTACATAAAAAGCACGCAGCTTTGGTAAGTAAATTATTGAATGCTTTAAATAAACTACACGATAACGGCACTAGTCGCGCATTGCGCGCAAAATACAATTTAAAACTCTAGCATGTACAGCAAGGTTTAAAATTCAAAGCCTTGTTGTTTATCTAAAGTGGTTTGTGATTGCGCTGCTTGGCGCTTTTGTAAATACCGTTTGTAGCGTTGTTGGCATAAGCTAAGTACTTTCTTTTTTTGCGCATTGCTTAACGCATTCCAATTAAAGCGCTCATCCCGGCTTCGGTAGCAGCCTTTGCAATAACCTCGGTTGTTTACTTGGCAAATACTTTTACAGGGGCTTGGAATATCAAATATTTCAATTTGTTGCATTGCGCCCCCTAAGTAGATTAATTGCTTTGTATGAGTATAGCGTTATTTATGCACAAAAAAAAAGCAGCGTTTACGCTGCTTTATTACGCTATTTGCAAACGCAGCTGCCTAATGGCTTTGCTCACATACTTTGTTTGTGATTTCAGTTTTGCGTTGAAATGGCTTTGCATACATAGCTAAAACAAGTGGCTTTAGCTCCTCTGGCACTAAGGCTAAACGCTGCTCAAAAGTGGCGGTATCGGGCTCATCAATAACTGCTTGCTTGCACCCACCGGCAATGTAATTTCCTGGGTGTAAGTAAAAAGACTCAACAATGTGCTTATCAATTGTTTGCGCCAGCTCATCAGCATCATCGCAGCCGCTTTCAACCGGTTGTCCAAATGCTAAGTGTACATGCCCTTTAGCAGAGCTAAACCCTTCGACAATACTTGCTATGTCTTCGCCTGCTGATTTTACGTATTCACCGTGCTGCTGTTTATGATAAAGCTCTTTTGCTTTAGAAATTGCACAAGGCTCATACTGATAGGAAATAGACACCGGAACAATTTTTAACTCTTTAATGTACTCGCCAAATTCTTTCTTTTGTTTACGACCATTAAGTTGCAGCATTTTTAAAAGTGCCGGATCGGTTTGATCAAAGCCGTCTTTTGCACGCCCTTCTTTTTGCGCAATCCAAATAGAATTTCCTGCTGTTAACGAGTCATAAATATACGACGACAACTGCGTAAGCGCCTTAAGCATCTCTTTAGGTGCTTTGGCTGAGCGCTTAACGATAAAGCTTTTATTTAAGCGCATCAGCTCGGTTATATACGGTATTTGCAATAAGTTATCACCAATTGCTATACGCACCGTCTTCATTTTATGTTGATACAAACCCCAATTAACAAGTGCAGGGTCCAGCACTATGTCGCGGTGGTTTGATATAAATAAATACGCCTGCTGCGGGTCTAATTTGTCTAAACCCGAAAAGGTAACTTTTGAGGTAGTGCGTTTTATAAGTTTATCTAAATACTTTGCAACTTCGTTTTGTACATCTTCAACGTTCGTAAATTTACCCCATTTTTTTCGTAACTGGCTTCTCACCAGTGTACGAGCAATAAAAGGCATAGCGGATATAAAGCGCGGTAAGTTGTACTTTGCTATTACATCTATAAACGCATTATCGTTAATTAAACGCGCTAGCGAGGCCGCAACTTCATCGTCGTTGTAAGGTCTTATGTCTGCGTACTTATCTTCTAATTCACTCATTACTGCATCTACAATGTTAAAAAAACGGCACGCAAAACGTACCGTTTATATATAATTTTGATTATAACTCAGCCACTCTTAAATAAGAAATAGCCATTTGGTTATGCTTATTTGCGAGCCATTTCAGTCTATGACCACACAAAAAGGGGTTGGTGCATTGTTTTTTAGTTTTATCAACGTTAATAAGGCTTGTTGGCCTTTCACAGGAAAGTGAGTTCAACCTCAATTGATAAACAGGCCCCAGCGATATAGCCCGCTAAAATATCATGTTATTTATATTTGAGTGGGCAGACCAGACAATTTAAACTTTTATCAGCAACCTGACTTTTTGTACTAAGCATTTGGTAGTAATAGCATTAACAAAGGTGTGTATTCGTAGTACCTTAAACGCTCTTGCCATTTTACGGTACGCATTTAGATAGGACACACAATGAAAATCACCATTCTCGATAACGCTACTTTAGCTAAAACCTCGTTAACTTGCATTGAAGAACTAGGTGAGCTAACTACTTACGAACTTACGTCACCTGAGCAAGTTGTTGCTCACAGCCAAGGCGCGGACGTCCTTATTACCAACAAGGTTGTGCTAAATCGCGATACGATAAGCCAACTTAAAACGCTTAAGCTTATTTGCGTAAGTGCAACAGGCACTAATAATGTTGATTTAAACGCCGCTGAAGAATTTGGTATTGCCGTTACCAACGTAGCAGGCTACTCAACCCCTTCGGTTGTACAGCACACGTTTTCGTTAGTAACTAATTTATTAGGTAATACACACCGCTACCAGCGCGACTGCCAGCAAGGCGCTTGGCAAAAAAGTGAGATGTTTTGCAGATTAGATTACAGCTTTAATGATTTACAAGGTAAAACATTTGCCATTATAGGTGGTGGAACGCTAGGTAAAGGTGTGGCGACAGTAGCGCAAGCTTTTGGAGCCAATGTAGTGGTTGCAGAGCGTAAAGGCGCCTCTTGTAGAGAAGGTCGTACACCTTTTGAAGAAGTATTAGAAACCGCTGATATAATTAGCGTGCACTGCCCGCTTACTGATGAAACACGCGATTTAATTTCGTTAGATGAGCTAAAAATGATGAAACCCAGCAGTATTATTATCAATACCGCCCGTGGTGGCATTATAAATGAAGCCGACTTAGCCACAGCCCTAGAGCAAAATTTAATTGCCGGTGCGGGTGTTGATGTACTTACTAAAGAGCCGGCAGAGCCTTCTAATCCGCTGGCTAATTACACAGGCGAAAACTTGCTTCTTACACCTCACATTGCATGGGCCAGCACAGAGTCAATCGTGCGCTTAATTAATGAGGTAAGCCTAAATATTGCAGCCTTTACTAACGGTGAGTCTCGTAACCGCTTGGTATAATAACAATTTGCAATAATAATTAGCCGCATTGAGGCTAGGTTTTACCTGCCTCAAAGTCCCTCATTCTATTTAGTAAATAGCTGTAACGTGTTTTCGCTATGCTAAATAAACGCAGGCTAGCTTAATCGTTAAAAAACCTAAAAAGTGGCTGTTTTTGCTAATGATTTTTATAATTAATCACTTAAAAACAGCCATCACAATCTAACCCTATGAATTTTATAACTTTGTTATATTGGCCTATTACTTGCTCCTGATAAGTAAATAATTAAATTAAAACTCATCAAGGACTATAACAATGAAAAAATCACTTTTAGCTGCTGCACTTATTGCTCCGTTTTTAACAGGCTGTGTTATTGCCGTATCAGATGGCGAAGCAGAAACGCACTGGGCAGGTAACGACTCATCAAGCTGGCAACATCAGCATAAAAAAAACCGCGAAGCGATTGCAGATTTAACAATGGATAGCAGCTACCAATCTGTTTTAGCGCAATTAAAAACGCCAAACTTTACCGAGCTATTGAAAAAAGACGATGATGTGTATCAGGTACTGTTTTACGTGACTAACAGCATTCACTCTGATGGCAAAACAACAAAAGATGAATGCACGCCATTGGTATTTAAAAATGATAAATTGGTGGGTATTGGTGAAAGCGCACTGGGCATGATCACAAAATAATCGCTAGTAGCGTAAAGCAGCCCCACTTGGTAATAACATTAACGTGTGGGGCCGATTTAAATAACGCTTTAATATAAACACAGCCACATTATAAGTTAAGCGCAACCACCTGATCTCGCCCTGCATCTTTTGCGGCATATAGCCCTAGGTCAGCTTGTTCGAGTAAGGCTTGTTCGGCACTTGCATTGCCGTTTTCCATACTGGCAATGCCAATACTGATTGTTATGTGATCTGCATTTAACGAAGCTTTGTGCTCTATATTGAGGCTGTTTACTGCTTTTCTTAACTTTTGGGCAAATGCTAATGCCTGTTGTTTATTAACATCGGGTAATACCGCAGCAAACTCTTCCCCCCCGTAGCGGGCAATAAAGTCAGTACTACGCTCACATTGCGCTGCTAACGCCTGGGCAACCTGCTTTAAACACTCATCCCCCGCTCGGTGGCCATAGCAATCGTTGTAACGCTTAAAGTGATCTATATCCATTAATAAAACAGACAAACACGAGCCATTACGTTTACTTCTGCGCCATTCACGAGAGAGGTTTTCATCTAAATAACGCCTGTTGGGTATTTCCGTTAAACCATCAATTGAGGCAAGCATTTCTAACAAATCATTTTTTTGCTTGATCAGTAATTGGTTGCGTACCCGCACTTTGACTATAGACGCATTAAAGGGTTTAGTGATGTAATCCATTGCACCTAATTCAAGTCCTTTTGCTTCATCGGTGTGGCTATTATTAGCCGATATAAACACAATAGGAATAGACTGAGTAATAGGGTTTTCTTTAAGCTGTACAAGCACTTCATAACCATCAATGCCTGGCATCACCACATCTAAAATAATTAAATCGACCTGATTTAATTTAATAAAGGTGAGCGCTTTTTCGCCGCTTTCGACTAAAAATACGTCATGCTCCGTGCCCAGTGTTTTTTCAAGCACTAGCCGGTTAAGGGGATCATCATCCACAATCAGTATTTTAGCTTTTTTCGACATCCCGTCCCCCTAAGGTTTCAATAAATATAATCACTTGCTTTAGCTGAATGATTAGCTCTTTTAAAGTGTGCTGAAGCGGCTCGTTAGTTGTTTTAAGGTGCGTTTCACATTGTTTTGCACACAATGAAAGTCTAATAAAACCTAAGTTACCCGCCACGCCTTTAATGCTATGCACTAAGCGTACCACTTCATCTCGCTGGGTGTTTTCTTCAATTTGTTCTAACTGCGTTTCACACAACTTCGCAAACTTTCCGACCATGGTTGCCAGTAAATTTTCATCAAAATTAAACTGGGTGAGCGCAAAGCTTTGGTCATAAAACTTAGGTTTTATAAAGTCTACGTCTCTAATTGCATCTAACAGCACAGCTGCAACCACAGGTTTAGTTAAATGCTTATTCATGCCGCTACTAAGTGAGCGCTCAACATCTGCAGGTTCACAATGTGCTGTTAAAGCAAAAATAGGCAGCTGGCGCGCGTCAAACTGTTGGCGAATCAATTGCGTTGCTTGGCAACCATCAATATGCGGCATTTGCACGTCCATCAAAATTAAATCTGGTTTTAATATTTGTAGCAGCTCTATTGCATCTGGCGCATTGGTAACCGTTATTACATTTATATGGGCCTGTTTTAGCACACTACTAATAATATCTAAATTAAGCGGGTTATCATCAACCGCCATAATAAGTAGACCCGATATATCTTTTTTTACTTCTTCATTATTTTCAGCGGCTTTAGGTGGCTCTGCCCCCGCATTAGCATTTAAGCTAATCAAGCGCTGAGCTAACGCCGTAGCTTTAACATGTTGTGCGTTGATTTGCGTAGTACAAGGCAATGCTAAAGTGTGTTCGTGATTAACCACAACCACAGGGTATGAGTTGGCACTGAGCGTTTCGTGTATAGATTCAACCTTTAATAAATCGTTCAATGTGGTTTCATCAATAATCAGTTGCTGTGCATCAGCAAGCTTTATTGGGTAGCGAAGCGCCTCTTCTAAATCAATAGCTACCACTTGTGAGTAGGCATTAACCACTTCATTTAGCTGTACAGTGTCATCGCTCACAATGGCTAATGTATTAGGTATAAATACACTATTTTTAGCCGTATCTACCGCAAGCGCTAGAGTAAAGAAAAACTCACATCCACGGCCCTTGTCACTATTAATTGCAATTTCGCCGCCCATTAAGGCTACACCATGTTTAACTATAGCAAGTCCAAGCCCGACCCCTTGGTGAATACGCGTAGAAGATTCATCGCCTTGAGTAAAAGCATCAAACAGTCGTCGTTGGTCAGCTTTAGCAATACCTACACCACTGTCTATTACGTGAAAACAAATACGTTGCTGATCTAAAACGTCATTTTCTTCAAGCACCATTTTTAAGGTAATACTGCCTTTATTAGTAAACTTAACGGCATTGGTAAGTAAGTTACCTAATATTTGTTGCAAACGTATTGAATCCCCCACCAGCGCGGGGTTAATGAGTGGATCTATTTCAATATTAAAACTTAACCCTTTGTTTTGGCACAATGGCGCTGTTAAGCTCTCACAAATATCAATCAGTTCAACTAAGCAAAAAGGCACCGGTTTAATTTGCGCTTGCGCACTTTCTACACGGGCAAAATCGAGCATTCTGTTTAGCATTAATAATAAGCTTTGTGCTGCGTTTTTAGCCTGCTTAGTTTGTTGCAGCTGCTTATTTTTTAAGCCTTGCTCTACTATCATATCTAACAGCCCTAACACAGCGTTAAGAGGGGTGCGGATCTCATGGCTTAGATTAGCAATAAAGCGGCTTTTAGCTATTGTTGCGCGTTCTGCGTCATGCTTAGCTTTAGTCAGCGCACTTACATCTTGAATATGAATAACATAATAAGAGGGATCACGGTTTTCATCCCACACCAGCGACACACTCAGCTGCAGCCAACTTGTTAGTTTTCCTTGTGAGAGCGTTAAATGATAAACCCGTTTTTTATCATCTAATAAGTGACAAAGCGCATTTTTTATTTCTTGCCACTGCGCCTCATCAAACAGCATTTTTAGTGGCTCACCAGTTAAAACATCTTGCTGTGAAAATAACTTACGAGCCGCTTTGTTAACTTGCAATATGGTGTGCTCAAGCGAAAGTAACACCACACTGTTTGCTGCAAACTCTATTGCACTTCTAAATTTAGATTCTGACGCTTTTAACGCCGATAGAGTTTGCTGCTGCTCAGTAATGTCTCGCCCAATTCCCATAGTGCCTAACAAGTGCTGGTGCTCGTTATAAAATGGGGCAATCGTTAATTGATACGATTTGTCGGTGCTATCTATACGTTGCTCAATGCTACTTTTGGTTTGTAAAACTTGCTTTTCTAGTAGGCTTAACTGTAAATCGTCGCTGTCTAAATCTTCAATACGCTTACCGACTAGGATAGCTTGCTCTTTGCCTACATAGGCTTCAAATGCTTTATTACAACCTAAAAAAGAGCCATCAATATTTTTAAAGTAAATAAGATCAGGCACACTATTTAGCATGGTATTTAATAGCGCTAGGTGTCGCTCTTTTGCTTCGTAGCTGCGTTTTAGCTTTTGAGATTGCAGCTGTAACTGCTCATCAAGTTCTTTATTAGCCTCTTGGAGCGACTCAACTAACTGTGCATTTTTATCAAATACATATTTAACGCGAGAAAACCAAGGTTGCCAATTTAAAGGGATGGGATAATTAGAAAGCGCGGCTTTAGGGGCATCATTTTGTTCAAAATATTGCATTAAATGAGTCATTGGCCTAACAAAAATACGTTGGCTTAACCAAAAAAATACCGCAAACATTAAGCTTAAAAATAACGTTAAAAACGCAAACTCCAAAAGAACTTCATACCTAATTGGCGTGATCACTTTTATTTGCGGCTCATAAAAGGCGGCATGAATGGGCAGATTCCCCATAGCTTGCATAAAAAACTGCGCATTTGTGTTATTAACTAAGTTTATTTTTTCATTGTCATGGGCTAATTCAGGCCAATAATCTTTTAGGGCTGTTGCTTCATTTAACTGCTTAACAGAGCTGGCTATTACTTGATGCGACTGGTTCATAAACACATATTCGCCTTCACTTGGTGCCACCTTTTTAAGCCAGCTAGACATGGCCTCTAAATCGTATATTAAAATGATGTAGTCTGACGAGTTAGGTTGTTTTTTACGGCCAATAGCAAAATAAGCGCTATCGCGTATTTTAACAATGGCGCTTGAGGTAAGCTGGCCGGGTATAAATGTGGGCTTAAAATTACCATTTAAAATTTTATTAAGCATAGTGCTTTGGCTTTTATTACGCCTTACCACATAGGCAAACCCCGAATCATCAACATAGGCAACGGCCGATAACGATTGCATAAGCGATAACGCGGTATTAAACGTTGGGCTTAGGGTTGTAGCTTGCTGCCATTGGATCAACGCACGGTTAGAAAAAGCAAACTGCCCTTTACCGACTATTTCGCCTTGGCGCTCGCTAAAGTGGCGGTAGTAGTAATTGTCGTATTGATTAATACCTTCTAGTAAGTTGCGATTGAACTGCTCAACACTAGGCTGCTGATACGATATAAAGGCATTGTCAAAAAAGTCGTTTACCGAGCTCATTATATGGCTAACTTGAGCCGACACTTGTTCAAAATCGGCTTGACGTTTTTCTATGGCGCGCTCAACTTTTATATTATACAAGTGCAAACACAGTAAAAATGCCACAAATAAGGGAACAAATAATGCTACAAATAAAGAGCGGTAATAGTCTTTTAGAGGTAAAAATTTCAACGTTTTGCCTAAGTTTTGGCCCGATAGTCAGCCACTAGACTATCGAGCCAAATTGTTCTGCGCAAGTTATAAATTTTCTTCTGCAAAGGAGGCTAAACGGCTGCGCACTACCCCGTTTAAATTAACTGTTGCACTGCCTTCAAAGTCTTTAAAACGCTCAACAATATAAGTAAGGCCGGAGGTAACGGGGGTTAAGTAATTGCTGTCTATTTGCGCTAAATTACCGCTACAAATTAGTTTTGTTCCCTCGCCACAACGGGTAATAATAGTTTTAAGCTGAGATGCCGTTAAGTTTTGGCTCTCATCCAAAATTACCACTGCATTTTGAATACTACGCCCACGCATAAAGTTCACCGACTTAAACTGTACATTGGCTTTTTCCATTATGTAATTGCGACTCGAAATTGGGTTCTCGTCTCCTTTGTGTAGTACCTCTAAGGTGTCGGTAATTGCAGCTAGCCACGGCGCCATTTTTTCTTCTTCGGTACCGGGTAAAAAACCAATAGACTCAGCTATTTCGGGGGTATTACGCGTTACAATGACCTTGTCGTAAATACCGCGCTCAATCACCATTTCAAGCGCACTGGCCAGTGCCAGTAATGTTTTACCGCACCCAGCTGGACCGGTTAAAATAACCAGCTCAATACTAGGGTCAAGCAAAGCGTCGAGAGCCATACCTTGGTAAATATTTTTAGGTTTTACGCCCCACGCTTGCTGGTGCATTAAACGCTCAACACTAATATCTTTTAATTTAATACGCTCGTTATCGTAAGATTTGACCCGCGCAGCAAAGTGCTCGCTGCCATCAAGTATGTACTCATTGCAAAACACATCTGGAATTAAGTTTTTAGCCACATAATGAAACGTATCACGGCCGTGCTGCTGTGTTTCGCATTGCCCTACGTGCTGCCAAAAATCGCCCTCTATTTTTTTATAGCCGCTAGTTAATAAAGCAATATCATCGATTAATTGGTCGGTACGGTAATCTTCAACATATTTAAGGCCTGCACCTTTTGCTTTAAGGCGCATGTTTATATCTTTTGTCACTAATACAATTTTTGAATCGCTGTGCTGTTTTTGTAAATACACGGCGCAGTTAATAATGCGGTGGTCGTTTTCATCCCCCGGTAAACCAGAAATAGAATCTGCAAAAAGATGGTCATTAACAATAATGAGCGTACCGGTTGAATTGGCATTTGCCTTTTTATTGCTAGGCAGTGCAACACCCTGCAACATTTGCTCTGGAGTTGCATCTTTTAGTACCTCATCTAAGCCGCGAATAGCCACTCGTGCATCACGGCTTACGTCGTGTTTTCTATCTTTAATGTGGTCAAGCTCTTCTAAAACAGTCATGGGAATGACAACGTTATGTTCTTGGAAAGACAAATAAGCGAGGGGTTCGTGGAGTAATACATTGGTGTCTAGCACATACATTTTACTTTCAAGGTTCGAAGCTTTTTCCATAGCACTTTCCTTACGTTTTATGATTTTTATGCTATACCAAAATAACTAAGTAAAACGGGCCTAAATTCAAACCTGCAATACTTAATTGCTAAGGCATAATCTAAGTTTAGTCTATTTGTCATAAAAGTCCGTTTTATTACAAACACGATATAGTTTTTATTTACCTAAAAAAGAGCCATTTGTTAGCACTGTTAATGGGATTAATTCGCACTTATAAAATTAATTAAAAGTGAGTCAAATAGCGCCTTGCAGTGGTGTTATGTAACAGGTAACATAGCCGCCTTTTTCTTCATAGACGAGACATACATGAATTTTTCCTTAGGTCAGCGTTGGATCAGTGATACAGAGTCAGATTTAGGATTAGGCACCGTAGTTGCCATTGAAGGCCGCCAGGTCAGCATTTTATTTCCTGCCAGTGGTGAAAACCGTGTTTATTCTAGTGCAGAAGCACCGGTTACCCGTGTGGCATTTAATCCAGGTGATGTGATCAAAAGCGTTGAAGAATGGGAATTAGAAGTAGAGTCTATTGAAGTGCAAGGTGAACTACTTTGCTACGTAGGTACTCGCGTTGATACCGGCGAAGAAGCAAAGCTAAAAGAAACCTTTTTAGATCATTTTATTAAGTTCAATAAACCGCAAGATCGTTTATTTGCAGGCCAAGTAGATCGCTTTGATCGCTACACCTTACGTTACCAAACATGGCAACACCAATTTGAGCGCCAGCAATCGCCTATTAAAGGCTTAATTGGCCAGCGCGCTAACCTTATTCCGCATCAGCTTTATATTGCACAAGAAGTAGGTAAACGTTTTGCCCCACGGGTACTGCTTTCAGATGAAGTAGGCCTTGGTAAAACCATCGAAGCCGGCATGATTTTACACCAACAAATCATTAGTGGCCGTGCTAGCCGTGTACTCATTGTGGTGCCAGAAAACCTGCAGCACCAATGGTTAGTAGAAATGCTACGCCGCTTTAATTTACGTTTTTCTATTTTTGATGAAGAGCGCTGCGACGAAGCCTTTGCAGACTCGCCAAACGTATTTGATACCGAGCAGCTAGTGCTTACCAGCCTTGAGTTTTTAACCAAGAAAAAACGCTGGTTTGAACAAGCAACACTTGCTGATTGGGATTTATTAGTTGTTGATGAAGCGCACCACCTAAGCATTAACAATGGTAAGCCGAGCACCGAATATCAGCGCATGGCTGAGCTTAGCCAAGATATTCCGGGTCTTATTCTATTAACTGCAACGCCTGATCAACTTGGTCACCGTAGCCACTTTGCCCGCTTGCAATTGCTCGACCCAGATAGATTTTACGACTACGACGTATTCAAAGAAGAAGAAGCTAATTACAAAGACGTTGCCGAAGCGGCAAATCAGCTACTGCAAGCACAAGCCCTTGATGATACAGCCAAAGCCACACTCATTGAGCTATTAAAAGAAACCGATATTACTGATGTGCTTGAAAAAGCTCAGCAAGGTGATTTACCGGCGCGTAAAGAAATACTTAACATGCTGCTTGATCGGCACGGCACAGGTCGTATTTTGTTTAGAAACAGCCGCAGCGGAATTGATGGCTACCCTAGCCGTAAATTACATGCTTACCCAATGGCACTGCCAAAGCAATATAAAACAGCAATGTCGGTACTTGGCAGCATGAGCGGTATACAAAGTGCAGAGTTAAGCGCACAACGCGCGCTGTTTCCAGAGAAAATCTTTCAAGAGTTTGAAGGTGAAAGTACCAGCTGGGGCGCATTTGATCCGCGTGTAGATTGGTTAATCGAAACACTTAAAACCCTAAAGCACGAAAAAGTACTGCTTATTTGTGCCAAAGCCGAAACCGCTATTAGCCTTGAGCAAATTTTGCGTGAGCGTGAAGCAATAAAAGCATCTGTGTTCCACGAGGGCATGTCGATTATAGAGCGCGACCGCGCAGCAGCTTTTTTTGCCGATGAATACGACAATGCACAAATACTGCTGTGTTCAGAGATTGGCTCAGAAGGACGTAACTTCCAGTTCTCGCATCACTTAGTGTTATTTGATTTACCACTAAACCCTGACTTACTTGAACAACGTATTGGCCGATTAGACCGTATTGGGCAAACAAAGGATGTTAATATTCATGTGCCGTATTTTGAAAATACAGCGCAAGAAGTATTACTGCGTTGGTACAACGAAGGCCTTGATGCATTTGAAAGCACATCCACCACTGGCCAGCTATTGTATAAAGAATTTAGTGAAGACCTACTTGATTACATTGCTGCCCATAATTGTGATGAAGAAGAGCTCGACCCTCTACTTGAGCAAGTAGCCAAGCAAAATGCCGTGCTACGCAAGCAAATGGAAAGTGGCCGAGACCGTTTATTAGAGCTGCATTCATCAGGCCAAGGCGCTGCCGATTCATTGGTTGAAGAAATTGAAGCACTTGATAACCAATTTGAGTTACCAAGTTACATGATCAACGTATTCGACACATTTGGAGTAAGCCAAGAAGACAAAGGCGAAAACACCATTATTTTAAAGCCAACAGAGCATATGCTAAGTGCATCGTTCCCAAGCTTAAAAGAAGATGGCATGACGGTTACCTTTGACCGCGATACCGCCCTTTCGCAAGAAGACGTACATTTTATTAGCTGGGATCATCCTATGGTGCAAGGCACGATGGACATGATTTGTGATGATGACTTTGGTAGTGCTTCTGTAGCTTTGCTTAAAAACAAAAAATTACCACCAGGTACCTTTTTTGTTGAGCTGATATTTGTAGCCGAAGCTATGGCACCAAAAGCCCTGCAAGTAGGTCGCTTTTTACCGCCAACGCCTATTCGCATATTACTTGATAAAGCCAGTAATAACCTCGGCGAAAACGTGGCGTTTGATAGCTTTAACCAACAGCTTTCAGCCGTTGGTCGTCAAACTGCAAGTAAATTAGCAGGCGCTTTACAAGGTGCGGTTCACCCAATGATCAACACCGCAAAAGAGATGGCTCAGCAACAGCTTGAGGTTATTCGCAGTGCGTCACTTGAAAAAATGCAAAGCACCTTAGGGGAAGAGCAAGCTCGCCTTGAAGCGCTTAAGCAAATTAACCCTAATATTCGCCAAGAAGAAATTACCTTCTTCGATAAGCAGCGCAGCGAGCTGACAACGCATATCGAAAAAGCCCAGTTAAAACTTGATGCGATACGCTTAATCGTAGTTTCACACTAAAGGGTTTTTGAGCGTTTAGTTTATAGCTATCTGCCGTTAGTTAGATCAAGATATAACTAAACTACACTTCAAAAAGCACGGTTTACAGGCCGTGCTTTTTACATTCACCTCTACAATTACTCATCAGTATCTTGGCCACCTAATATAGCCATTATTTCAATACCTATTTCTGTAACTCTGTAAAAAATGCTGTCTGAGCCACAAACGGCACGCCGATAGCCTGTACGTATATGGTCAACTGATTGGTAGGAATAGGAGTTTGCTGGTAGTTTTTCAAACATAGAGAAGAAACTATAAAAGTAGTTGTCCGCTTGCTGTTTTGAAAATGCTTGGTAGCCATATTGATAAATGGGGCGCAAATCCTTTTTGCCATCGTTTGAAAGTTTAAATGTGCGCCTACTTAATGCTTGATTTGAATTCTGCTAGCATTTGATCGGCCGATTGATCACTAAAAGCGCTTTTTTCTGAGTTAGCAAGCTTACCACTTATTGCTTCTGCTCTTCTTGCCGGCGAATTAAATCATTCACCAATTCACTTTTATTTGTGTAATCCCCCACGTTTTCAACGTGATTACGAAGCCATAAATCATTCTGTTCAGTAAGTGAAATACTTTGCCTTGCCATAATGTGTTCCTACAACTTTAAGTTGGTGCAATTTCACACCAGCATGAAAAATACGCAATTAAACTTTTATCTTTTCCTTGAGCCTTTGCTCTCGCTCCCCTAAAATAGCGCCCTGCAAAATTACTGAGGTCGGCCGTGTTAGTTAATTACAATCCCCCATTGAGTCCGTATTTAACAATACTGCACCAAGATGACGACTTGCTCATCGTTAATAAACCCAGCGAACTTTTAACCGTCCCGGGTAAAGATCCAAAACATGCCGATAGCTTAATTAATCGCGTTAACCGTGTTTTTCCTACAGCTAAAATAGTGCACCGCCTAGATATGGCAACCTCGGGCATACTTTGCCTTGCAATGAATAAGGCAGCTCATAGGCATTTAAGTATGCAGTTTCAAGAACGTGAAACTGCAAAACGCTATATTGCACGTGTTTACGGCCAACTTGAGCAAGATACCGGATCGGTTGATTTGCCACTTATCTGTGATTGGCCTAATCGCCCTAAGCAAATGGTTGATTATGAAAACGGTAAGCCCTCGCTAACCCACTTTAAAATACTTGCACGAGAAAAGGGCGCAACACGTGTAGAGCTCACGCCAATTACGGGGCGCTCGCACCAATTACGCGTGCACATGCTAAGCCTTGGCCACCCAATACTGGGCGATAGACTTTATGCCCATAAAGAGGCCCTAGCCGCGGCGCCACGTTTACAACTACATGCGCAAATGTTGCAAGTAAAACACCCCGTGACCGAGCAAGTACTGACCTTTGAGGTAGAGCCCGACTTTTAATAGGTAAAGCCCACAAAGTTAGTACTAAACTTTTACCTTAGCGCGCCGATACTTAGTTATTACTCACCTTTTGGGCTTACTATGATATTTGCGCAGCTAATCAAAAAAACGCTACAAAGTGTATGTTGTTGCTCTGCGTTATGCTTAAGCGCATATGCCAGTGCTGCAGAGCATATAGCCCCACCTTCTTTATCAAGTATCGAAAATAGCGATATAAAACGTCTACTACCCAATGATGAAGTTAAACCCATACTTGCTGGCGATACAGAGTTTTTAAGTTTGTATAGCGAATACATGAGCCGAGATTTTAGAGGTATTGTATTACTCATCCCCGATTGGAATTCTACCCCCACTAGCAATGCTGGCATGAGTTACCTGCGAAAAGAGCTTACTAATTTAGGTTACACAACCTACGCCATGACAGTACCCGATATAGATTGGCAAGCAAGTGATATGGCTGCACCTGCACAAGCAGCTGCCCAATCAAGTACGCAAGCGCAAACTGAAGAGCCAACAAAAACGGCGCAAAGTAACAGCGACGGTGCTGTTACAACGGCTCAAGAGCCACATTTTGTTAATGCCATTGACTTGGTGAGTAATGAGGTACTAAGTCATTATAAAACTAATTTAATAATGCGTTATGAGGCGCTCTATCAAAACGCAATGAGTGAGCCAAATAATATTGTCGTCATAGCACAAGGTACCAGTGCGGGGGTACTCCTAGAATACTATGCAGATTTTCCTGACTCGCGAATAGATGCGTTTATAAGCTTAAGTAGTTATTTACCTAATACACAGCGTAATAAAGGTTTAGCGCAAACCACATCGCTGGTGACCCCCGCCTTGCTTGATATTTACTATGCAAATGACAATACCGATATACTTATGAGCCTTAAAAACCGTCAGCGCTGGGTAAATCGAAATGCTAAATTTGATTACCGCCAGCGCCAACTCTTTGGCCTGCGCGATGCGCCAGAGCAGCATGCACGGTTAACTAAAGTGATAGACGGTTTTTTACGCCGCCTTTTTTAAATACTCGTAAGCCGCTTGAATATCTTGGCTTTTTTTAACTGCTACTTCCATCATGTGTTTAGGCAGCCCTTGAGAGACTAATTTATCAGGGTGATGCTGCGCCATTAATTTACGATACGCTACTTTAATATCTCGTTGCGTCGCGTCACTACTTAACCCTAATAAAGCCAAGGCCTGTGAGCGGTTCATGCTGTTATTAGGGGGCACATGATGACCAGAGCCTTCACGGTAACTGCTACTTTGACCTTGCTGCTGTTGTCTATACTGTTGTTGCTGCTGTCTAAAACTAAATTCAGCTTGGTAACGCTTAAGAATAAAAGCAAAATGAGTTTTAGAAATACCTAATTGCTTACTTACCTCTTGTAACAGCTGTTTTTCTTGCTCTGCGAGCACGCCATCAGAAAACGCCATTTGAATTTGAATTTCTAAAAACAGTTGCAGTAAGTCGTAACGTTTTGCAAAGCGTTCTTTAAAGTCGTGTACTGTTTCTTTAATCGAAAAGTCGCTGTCTTTACCTGATTGAAATGCATGCTGAGCTTCGCGGCGCTCATCGCCCTTTAGCCCCATTTCATCCATAAACATACTTGCCGCTTTTATATGCACCTCGCTTACGCGACCGTTCGACTTTGCAATATGCCCCATAACCGCAAAGCAGCTCGAAAAAAACAACGCTTGGCGCTCGTTTACATCATCACCTTTAAACAAACCTGAAAAGCCCCCGGCTTTATCAAAATCGTTTTTTAAGCTTTTATCAAATAAATGGCCGAGGTATAAACCTAAAATGGCACCAAAAATTTTGCCAAACATAAAGCCAAAACAAAAACCGAGTATCTTTCCCCACATCTAATTAACTGCCTCTATTAAAGTGTGTTTTGTATGCGCTCGTTGAGCTGCGCGAGTCGCTGTGGTGTGCCTATATCGTCCCACTGACCAATATAAAGCTCAGTTGAGATAACCTGTTGGGCGAGTTTTTCTCGCAATATTGGCCCAAGCGGGCGTATGCCTGGCTCTAAACCTTTAAAAAAATTAGCGTGGTAACGGCTAATTCCCGAAAATGTATACTTTTGACTCTCAGCCGATAAGTGACTTAATGCAAAATCCCCTTTTTCGTTATGAGGTGGGTTTTCTACTAACACTATGTGGGCCTCGCCATCTTGCAGGTGCAATTGTGTAAGCGCACTCACATCGTAATCTGTGAATACATCGCCGTTAATTACAATAAATTGCTCACCTAGTAATGGCAGCGCCTGAATAATTCCGCCTGCGGTTTCAAGGCCGCCCTCAGCCTCTTGGCTATATTCAATACTCACACCAAACTCAGCACCATTTTTAAAATAGCTTTTTATTTTATCCCCTTGCCAAGCTAGGTTTATAACAATGTTAGTAATGCCAGCGGCTTTAAGGTTATTAATATGGTGCTCAATCAGCGGTTTACCCGCCACTTTTAGCATAGGTTTAGGCATAGCTTGTGTAAGCGGCATCATTCGCTGGCCGCGCCCGGCAGCTAAAATCATGGCTTTCATGTGCGCTCCTTAGCTAATTTTAGTGTTACCTGCGGTATTACAATGCTGCTTACCCACTCACTTAACGCTGTAAGCTCTGGATAGGTTTCAGCAACATCAACAATGTAATCCAACGTCGGTAAAATATTATCAAGGTAGCCGGTTTTACCATCGCGTAAATAGAGTCGGCAAAATATTCCCGTTGCCTTTAAATGGCGCTGAATACCCGTTAAATCAAACCACTGTTTAAACTGCTCAAAAGAAATATCTGTTATTAATTTTTGCGCTGTAAATTCTTCATAGCCGTACTCAAGCAGCTGATTAAGCTGTGCTTGTGGCAACTTAAAGTAGCAATCGCGTAGCAGCGACACTAAGTCATAACACAGCGGCCCGCGCACGGCATCTTGGTAATCTATAATTGCCCACTGCTCATTGCTATACATAATATTACGGCTATGATAATCACGATGAACCGTGACCGTAGGCTGCGCTAGCATAGCGTTCGTTAATAGCTCACAGCTTTGCTGCCAAAGCGTTTGTTGCTCAGTACTCAATGTTAAGCCAATAAAATCAGTAACCAGCCATTGGCTAAAAATATTCAGCTCAAGGTGAATAAATTCTTTATTATAATTTTGCATAGCTGCTGATTCAGGTGTTTTGGCCCAGCTTGCCGCTAAACGGATTAATTGCTTGTAATATTCATCTCTATTTGGCTCATCGAGCTTATCGGCTAAGTGTGTATTTCCTAAGTCACTTAACACAAAAAAGCCCTGTTCTTCATCGCTTGCAATTATTTCAGGCAATAAAAAGCCGTTATCGGTGAATACTTTATTAAGAGAGATATACGGAGCGTTATTTACTTTTTGTGGGTCGGAGTCCATCACAATAAACGCTTTTCCGGCACAGCTTAAACGGTAATAACGGCGAAAGCTGGCATCCCCAGTAATGGCTACTAAGGAGTGTGGTTTAGCATCAAAGTGCGTATTTATAAATAGTTGTAAATTATCAAAGCGTGTCATTATATAAGATGTCTATTTTTATAGGTCAATTACTGTATTTGCCATTGTTTTCCTTTATTATGTCTAGCTTATAATAAACCAAAGAGCATTAAGGTCGATAAATGAGCAAAACCTGGGGCATATTGATGCTAGGCGTAATTAGCGCACCATCGCTTGCCGAAACTGAACTGGCACACAATTTATGTGGCATTTCAATGCAAACCAGAGCTTGGCAACCTCTACCAAATTTAGCGGTAGGATCGGTTGATATACAAGCTGACGATGTAGAGCTCTTAGGCACACAAAGCGCTGAATTTACCGGCAATGTTGATATTAACACCCTTGATATGAGTTTGTCCGCACAAACTGCGCTTATAGATAAACAGCGCGGTTTACTTAATGCAACAGGCCCTATTACTTATCAAGACCGTGTAAGCCAAGTAAACAGCTCAGGTTTAAATGCCGATTTAAATAATTCAGAAATAAGCCTACTAGGTGCCGATTACAGCTTAACAGAGCAACAAGGTAAAGGTGGCGCCGAAAAACTCACTGTCAACGAGTCTGGCTTATTGTTAATGAATGCAAGCTTTACTACTTGCCCAAGCGATACACCCGTGTGGGAAATAGAAGCCGACGAAATTAACCTCTCTCGTGAAGAAGGCTGGGGCGAAACCTATAATGCCGTTTTACGTATTCTTGATACCCCCGTTTTATATTTACCTTATTTCACGTTTCCACTGGATGAGCGACGCAAGTCGGGCTTATTAACACCAAGCATTTCAAGCTCCGACCGTTACGGCCTTGAAACTGTTACGCCTTATTATTGGAATATTGCGCCTAATTTTGACGCCACTATTACACCACGTTATATGTCGCGCAAAGGCTTACAATTGCAAACCGAGTTTAGATACCTCACGGAGCAACATGAAGGCTTAGTCGGTATTGAATATTTAGATAGCGATGATTCGGAGCCAAGCCTTGATGAGCGCTATATGTTTCATTGGCAGCAACAAAGCTATTTAAGTGAAGACTGGCGCGCCAATATTGATGTAACTAACGTCAGTGATGACAACTACATCACCGATTTAAGCTCTAATTACGCAAATAAAACCGATACCCAACTTTATCGTACCGGCTCTGTGACTCACCTTGGTGACACATGGCGTACCGATATTAAATTTCAAAACTTTGAAGTACTGGGCGATCACTTAGAGTCGTATGCCGCGGTCCCACAAATTAGCTTTACACAAACCGCCCCATGGCGTTTTGATAACTTTGACTTTAGTTTGTCGGGTGAAGTAAGCCACTTTACCAACGACTCTTCAGAAATAGCCATAGACAGTGCTACCCGTGTACACGTAGAGCCAAAAGCGCGCTTTAACTACGCAACACATGCGTGGTCGTTTCTCTCAGAAGTGAGCTTATTGCAAACTAACTACAAGCAAAGTGGTAATTTAACGGGCACTCAATATAGCGATAGCGTTTCGCGTACCTTGCCAAAAGTACGTTTGTACTCGCAGCTTAACTTTGAACGTGACACCTCGACCTTTTTTGAAGATGGCATTCAAACTCTTGAGCCACAAATACAGTATTTATATACCCCTAATAAGGATCAATCTGAGATAGGTCTATTTGACACCACTCGCCTACAGGATGACTTTTTTGGCCTATTTAGAGATACGCGCTTTTCGGGTGTAGACCGTATAGCCGCAGCTAACCAATTTACGTTAGGTGCAACAACACGCTTATTTGATAATAAACACGAAGAAGTGTTTAACTTTAGCGCGGGTCAAATTTTTTACCTAAACGACTCGGCTAAACCTACCGAGCAAGATTTAGACTCAGAGACAAACTACAACGCCCTTTTTGCAGCGCAAACAATGCTACATTGGCACCGCCGTTGGTACCTCTCAGCGGGTATGCAATACGACACGGATGGTAAGCAAATGATCCAGTCAAATGTCACCCTCGATTACAAAGGTGACAATAATGAGCTAGTTCAATTGAACCATCGCTATGCAAATGATGTCTCAGGAAATACAATCGAGCAAACGGGTGTATTTACAAGCATCCCAATTAGTGATCAGTGGCAATTTATTGCAAGCTACCACCGGGACCTTGAAAATAATCGAAGCATCGAATTTTTAAGCGGATTACAGTATGAATCATGCTGTTGGGCAATCCAAATTACTGGTCACCGTCAGATTGAAACAGATTTAAATCAGTCTATCGGGCAGCAACAAGCCACTTTTGATTCAGGTATTAGTTTAAACTTTGTATTAAAAGGACTTGGCAGTAAGAGCCGTTACGATGCACAAAAATTATTACAACAAGGTATTTTTGGCTACCGTAGACCGTATTTTCTTAATAATTAAGGCAAACGAGCAATTAAGGTGATACTTTAAAGCCCTAAAATGCAGTACGCCCTGTTTTAAAGCAGTACTATTAGAAGAGTAGTAAAAAGAATATGAATTTAAAAAAACTATTATCAACAGCTATTTTAAGCTTAAGCTTATGCCATGGCGCATTTGCCGCCCCACAGGAAATCGACAAAGTAATTGGTGTTGTAAACCAAGGCGTAATTTTAAAAAGTGAAGTAGACACCATAATTAATCGTGTTAAAAAGCAAGCCGCAGAGCAAGGCCAACAACTTCCTAAAGACGAAACGCTTCGCGTACAAGCCGTTGAGCGTTTGGTTAACCAAACGCTTATGATGCAAATGGCTGAACGTATGGGCCTTGAAATTTCAGACAGCCAGTTAGACCAAACACTCGCGAATATGGCAAAAGATCAAGGCGGCAGCATTGCCGATCTTCGTCGTACCATTGAAGCCGCTGGCGAGAGCTTTCAAGCCTACCGCGAAGAAATTCGTAAAGAGATCACCACCCAACAGGTTACCCGTGCCAATGTAGATCGTCGAATCTATATTAGCCAACAAGAAGTAGATAACCTGTTAAAGATAATGGAAAGCCAAGGTCAAAACTCTGAAGAGTATGATATTGGCCACATCCTTATTGATATTCCTAACGATGCAACAGCAGATGAAATCACCAGTGCTAAAACCCGTGCTGACAAAGTTATTGAGCTATTAAACGATGGCCAAGAGTTTAAACGCATCGCTATTTCATCATCAGGTGGCTCAAAAGCGCTTGAAGGTGGACAACTCGGTTATATGGGTATCAACGAAATGCCTTCGTTATTTGCCGAAGCTGTAAAAGGTCAAAAGAAAGGCGCTATTGTTGGCCCGCTTCGCTCGGGTGCTGGCTTTCATATAATTAAGGTGCAAGATGTACGTGGTCGCCAATTAGTAGAAACTACAGAAGTACGCTCACGCCATATTCTTATTAAGCCTTCAATTATTTTAAGTGAAGAAAAAGCACGTAGCATGCTAGCAGGATTTGCCAAAGATTTACGCGCAGGAAAAGCAGACTTTGCTGAGCTTGCTAAAGAATATTCAGAAGATCCAGGCTCAGCCCTTAAAGGCGGTGAGTATGATTGGACTGACCCAACAACGTATGTACCGGCGTTTAAAGATACTTTGTTATCACTTGATAAAAATCAAATTAGTGAACCATTTAGAACACAATTTGGTTGGCACATAGTACAACTTTTAGATAAACGTGTAGCAGATAAAACCGAGCTAGCTAAACGTAACCGTGCGCACGGCATGTTGTTTAATCGTAAATTTAAAGAAGAAAGTTTTAACTGGCAGCAAGAAATGCGCGAACAAGCCCATGTTGAAATTTTCCCTATAGACGAGTAATTATGACATTACGAATTGCAATTACCCCGGGTGAACCCGCGGGGATTGGCCCTGACTTGCTGCTGCAATTAGCGCAGCAACCATGGCAAGCTCAACTGGTCGCTATCGCCGACAAACAGCTATTAAAAGAACGCGCTCAACACTTGGGCCTTAATATTGAGCTAATTGATTTTGATGAAAATGCCCCTGCAGCTATAGCGCCTGCAGGTAGCATGTATATTCACCAAGTAGATTTAGGCACTGACGTTAAGCTAGGTGAACTCGACGACTTAAATGGCCAATACGTGCTTGATACCTTACGTATTGCCAGCGAAAAAAATATGGACGGTACCTTTGATGCCGTTGTCACGGGCCCTGTTCACAAAGGGATTATTAATAAAGCCGGTATTTCCTTTAGTGGCCACACTGAGTACTTTGCTCAGCAGTCGGGCACCTCTGATGTAGTAATGATGCTAGCAACTGAAGGCTTGCGTGTTGCCCTAGTAACAACGCATATACCACTGGCTTATGTATCGCGTGCAATTACACAAGAGCGCTTAACTAAAGTTATTAGTATTTTAAACCACGACTTACAAACTAAGTTTGGTATTGAGCAGCCAAAAATTTTAGTGTGTGGATTAAACCCCCATGCCGGCGAAGACGGTCATTTAGGTACTGAAGAAATAGAAACAATTTCACCTACGCTTGAGCTTTTAAACAGCCAAGGCATGAATTTAATTGGTCCGCTTCCTGCCGATACCCTATTTCAGGATAAATACCTCTCTCAAGCCGATGCCGTGCTTGCTATGTATCACGATCAGGGTTTACCTGTGCTAAAATACAAGGGATTTGGTAACTCGGTAAATATAACCTTAGGTTTACCATTTATCCGCACTTCGGTTGATCACGGTACTGCGCTTGATTTAGCAGGCACCGGTGACGCTGAAGTTGGCAGTTTTGAATTAGCGATCCGCGAAGCAATTAAGCTCGCCCATGAAAAAGCACAGAATCAATGACCGATAAAGTACATTTAGGACACCGCGCCCGTAAACGTTTTGGGCAAAACTTTTTATTTGATGAATCTATCATTGATAAAATAGTGACTGCAATCGATCCTAAACCACAAGACAACCTAGTAGAGATTGGCCCAGGTTTAGGCGCAATTACCGAACCTGTTGCCGATTTAAGCGGCCAACTTACTGTTGTTGAGCTAGATAAAGACTTAGCTCAGCGTTTAATTGAGCACCCTTTTTTAGGTCCTAAATTAAACGTAAACCAAGGCGATGCAATGAAGTTTGACTTTGCAAGCCTTGTACGCGATGACAAAAAATTAAAAGTGTTTGGTAACCTGCCTTACAATATTTCTACGCCATTACTGTTTCATCTTTTTGAGTTTGCTGATCATATTGAGCACATGCACTTTATGCTGCAAAAAGAAGTAGTAAAACGTATGGTTGCAGGCCCAGGCAGCAAAACCTTTGGCCGCTTAAGTGTAATGACACAGTACTACTGCCACGCAATGCCCGTGGTTGAAGTACCGCCAGAGTGTTTTAAACCAGCACCTAAAGTAGACTCTGCGGTTATTCGTCTGATCCCTAAAAAAGCCGAGCAACGTACCGCTAAAAGCGTGAAAATTTTAAACACCGTGTGTTTAGAAGCCTTTAATCAACGCCGTAAAACATTGCGTAACAGCTTAGGCAACTTACTCACCGCAGATGAGCTTACCAGCATTGGTATTGATATTACTTTGCGTGCTGAAAGCCTAACGTTACAACAATTTATTGATATAGCTAATTGGATTTATGACAACAAGCAGTAATATTGGCTCTCCTGTAAAAGTCTCTGTAGAGACTTTTTATGTTGAAGGGCAATCTCAGCCTGAGCTAGAAAAGTACGTTTTTGCCTACTCAGTGACAATTAAAAACCACAGTCTTTGCAGCGCTACACTTTTGAGCCGTTATTGGTTGATCACCGATGCCAATGGTAAAGAAGTTGAAGTAGAAGGCGAAGGCGTTGTGGGCGAAACCCCCGTTATAGGCCCAGGCGAAACTTATAAATACACCAGTGGCGCAATATTAGACACCCCTGTTGGCACCATGCAGGGACACTACACACTGCGCAATGAGTTTGGCTCTGAGTTTGAAGCACCTATAAGCGTATTTCGTTTAGCGTGCCCTAACATTTTACATTAGTAAAAAGCGCCATGGCTGATTACGCAATTGGTGATTTACAAGGCTGCTTTAAAGAGTTTAGCCGCTTGCTCAAACGGGTTGACTTTAACCCAAGCAAAGATCACCTTTATTTAGTGGGCGATATCGTCGCACGTGGGCCGGACTCCCTAGCCTGCCTAGATTATATTTATCGCCATCAAGACAGCATGACTGTTACTTTAGGCAATCATGATTTACACATGGTTGCCTGTCACTATCTTAATAAGCCAATCAACCCCAAAGATAAACTCGGTGCTATTTTTGATAGTAAAAAGCTTCCTCACTATATCGCCTATTTGCAAACTCAGCCGCTTGCTATTTATTTAGCACAGCACCGCAGCTTTATATCGCATGCAGGGCTTAACCCTAATTGGTCTATAGAAAGCGCACTTAAACACGCACAGTTTGCTCAGCGTTGTTATCAATCGGCTAATGCTAAGCACTTTTTTGAAAAAATGTATCAGCCTCATCCCGCTATATGGCATGACGATTTAAACGAATTTGATAAGTTTAGGTACATTGTTAACTACTTTACCCGCATGCGCTTTTTAACCAGCAACAACACGTTAGAGCTTAGTGCGAAAGGCGCAATTAGCGATAATAAAACGTTAACAGCCTGGTTCACTCACCCTAATATAAAAGCATTAGAAAACAACCTTATATTTGGCCATTGGGCCGCTCTTGAAGGGGTTACTCAGCTCAATCACATACATGCGCTCGATACCGGATGCGTATGGGGCGGTGCTTTAACGATGATGAACTTGCAAACTAAGCAAAAAATAGTAGAAAAGCCGACGCTTTTATCTAAATAAACTGTAAAACCCCAGCACATATGTTAAATTTAAATTAATAGATATTAATTGCTTAACTTATTGGTTAAAAAGCCGATAAGATGTGATTGAAGTACTTTAATTGGAAATCCATATGAATCTGACAGTAAGCCAACGAATTTGGTGTGGTTTTATATTTATCACCTTATTACTCATAATCATTGGTGGTAACTCTTTAATAAAAATTGCGAGTATTGACCGCTCTACCCAGCAGGTAAACCAGTTATCACTGCCCGCGCTTAATAAAAGCTCAGAACTACAAGCTGAATTTATTTTAATGAGTAAAGCAGCCCAAGCTAGTTTTTATACCACCTCAAGCGCACAGCTCACCCCTATAAAACAAAAAGTACTTGAGCAAAAAGACAAATTCAACTCGCTGCACGCCGACCTTCAACGTGTAGTAAAAAACGATGCATCACTGAGTCAAAAAAGCCAAGCTGTAGAAAAAACCTACTTAAGCTTTTTAGGTACGGTCGAAAACCTATTAGCTGATAAAGATAAACAACTGGCACTTAATAAAACCCTCACAGCACAGCTTGAAACAATTGAGATTGCAGCTGAAGATGCTAACTCAGTCGTGCTTGATATCACAGATATTACTAACTTTGAGCAAAACCACCCACGCGCTTACCAAGCTGCCAATAACTTAGAAAACAACTTTATGTCTGTGGTAAGTAACAGTACCGATATGCTCACGGTTAAGACGACAAACACCTTAGATATTGTAAAAAATGAGCAAGCTTATTACCTTGACGAAGTAATTCGTACTTTAACGTTAATAAAGCCAGCTATAGAGCAAGATAACAACGACCTATACAGTGATTTACAAGCATACGTTGATACGCTGATAGAAAATATCAGCGGTAATAATAGCCTAGCGGCCAATAAGCAGCGCCTTATTGACGCTATCGCACTTACCGAAAAAGAACTTGCCCAATCAGAGCAAGCGACCACTATGGCACTGTCGCAAATTGATGATTTAGTAACACAAGCAAGTACTGTAGCTTACAAATTACAAGAAGGTGTTCGCGAGGATGTAGACTCAGCGACGCTCTGGACATGGGCAGGTATGATCATCGCAACGTTAATTGCAATTGCAATTGCGATTCTTACCGTTAATAGAATCACTAAGCCACTGGCTGAGGTTAATCGGATTTTAGATATTGTTGCCAGCGGTGATATGACCCAACGCTTAGATGACTCTGCAAAAGATGAATTTGGCGAGCTATCAAAAAGCTGTAACACCCTTATAGATAGCCTACGTAGCTTAATTAAGGGCATTATTTCACGCTCAACTCAATTAGCAGCGGCGTCTGAGCAAACATCGGCCATTACCGGTGAGTCAAGCCAAGCTATCCGTAACCAACAAGCACAAGTAGAGCAAGCGGCAACAGCCACAACCGAAATGAGCAGCACGTCACAAACAGTAAGTAACAGCGCACAGCAGGCACTTAACGAAATTAAAAATGCCGATAAAGAAGCTGAACGTGTAAAAGGTATTTCTCATCAAAATAAAGCCACTATTGAGCAACTTGCTCGCGAGGTGGACGATGCATCAGGTGTTATTAATAAGCTTCATCAAGACAGTGCATCTATAGGCAGTATTTTAGATGTAATACGCGGCATTGCAGAGCAAACCAACCTATTAGCACTTAACGCTGCAATTGAAGCAGCACGTGCCGGTGAATATGGCCGAGGTTTTGCGGTAGTAGCGGATGAAGTACGCTCACTGGCAAGCAAAACACAAGAGTCGACCCAAGAGATACAATCTATGATTGAATCGCTTCAAAGTGGCGCAGAAGCGGCTGTAACAGCAATGGATAAAGGTAAACAGCAAGCAGAATCATGTGTTGAACAAAGCGACTTAGCAAGCAGCGCATTAGACTCAATTACACTTGCCGTATCGCAAGCACACGATGTAAGTGAAGAAATCTCTACCGCTGCTCAAGAGCAACAACAAGTATCACAAGAAATTAGTGAACGTTTAGAATCTATTGTAGCCATAGCCGAGCAAACAGCTGAGGGTGCAAATCAAACAAATATTTCAAGCTCAGAAGTAGCCAAACTTGCTGAAGAGCTAAGAATATCGGTAGAAAACTTTAAGGTGTAATGTACACCTAACAGCAGTAAATTAACGCAATAAAAACCCGATACTGTTACTCAGTATCGGGTTTTTTTGTTTACTGGTTTTAACGCTTAGCGAGAAGCACGCTGGCGATTGCCGCCCACTTTAGGCTTAGTGTTAGCCTTTTTAAATTGGCTAAACCCAGTATGGCGCGTTAAGGCTGGGCGCCCTCCTTTACCTTTACCAGCGCCTTTATGTGCTTTTTCATCGCGGCCTTCTTCTGGCACTAAGCAATTTGGGCCTTTACCAATTAAATTGGCTTTCCCCATACTACGCAGTGCATCGCGGATCATTGGCCAACCCGATGGATCGTGATAACGCAATATGGCTTTGTGTAAGCGACGTTGGCGCGCTCCTTTTGGCACGGGTACTTGCTCTTTATTGTTTTTAATATTACGCAACGAGTTCATTTCTGTATGGTAAATGGTGGTTGCATTGGCCATAGGCGACGGGTAAAAGTTTTGTACTTGGTCTAACTTAAAGTCGTTAGATTTAAGCCACAATGCCATGTTAACCATGTCTTCGTCTTTGGTACCTGGGTGCGCTGAAATAAAGTACGGTATTAAATACTGCTTTTTACCCGCTTCTTTTGAGTACTTATCAAATAGTTCTTTAAATTGATCGTAAGCACCCATGCCCGGCTTCATCATTTTAGACAAAGGGCCATCTTCTGTGTGCTCAGGGGCAATTTTTAAATAGCCACCCACATGATGTGTCACCAACTCTTTTACATAGCGAGGGTCTTGTACGGCTAGATCGTAACGAACGCCTGAGGCGATCAAAATCTTTTTAATGCCTTTCACTTCACGGGCTTTTTTGTATAAATCGATAGTAGGTGTATGGTCTGTGTCCATGTGCTTACATATATCAGGGTAAACACATGAAAGTCGTCTACAGGTACTTTCTGCTTTTTTGCTCGTACAGCGTAATTTATACATGTTGGCCGTTGGGCCACCTAAATCAGAAATAACACCGGTAAAACCAGGTACTTTATCTCTAATTTGTTCTATTTCATCAATAATCGACTCTTGCGAGCGACTTTGAATAATACGTCCTTCATGCTCGGTAATAGAACAGAACGAACAGCCACCAAAACAGCCACGCATAATATTAACCGACGTTTTAATCATATCGTAGGCTGGTATTTTTGCATCACCATAACTCGGGTGCGGTATACGCTGATAAGGCAAACCAAATACATCATCCATCTCATGGGTTTCGAGCGGAAATGCCGGCGGGTTAACCCAAATAGAGCGATCGCCATGGCGCTGAAATAACGCACGAGCACAACCTGGATTGGTCTCTTGGTGCAAAATGCGCGAGGCATGAGCATAAAGCGGTTTATTAACGCTTACTTGCTCAAATGCAGGCAGTTTAACGTATGTTTTTTCCCACGGTTTAGGGCGCGCAGGCTGAATGGTAATGGGTTTAGCGGCCTCGGCTTTTAAATCAATACCGGCTTGCTTAAACTCTGATTTACTACACCCAACATCATCAGCCCCATAGGGGTTTGGGATAGGATCAATTTTGCCTATTTTATCAATCGCTGTTGAATCACTTCCGCGCCAGCCCGGTATTGGCTCTTTACGAATAACCGCTGTACCACGAATATCCTGAATTGTATCCATAGTTTCGCCAGCGGCTATACGGTGGGCTACTTCCACCAGCGGGCGCTCTGCATTACCATAAATAAGGATGTCGGCTTTGGCATCAAATAAAATACTACGGCGTACTTTTTCTTGCCAGTAGTCGTAATGAGCAATACGGCGCAAGCTTGCTTCAATACCACCAATAACAATAGGCACACCTTTGTAGGCTTCGCGTAAGCGCTGAGAGTAAATCATCACCGCACGGTCAGGGCGCTTGCCGCCCACATTACCTGGTGTATAGGCATCGTCATGGCGCATTCGTTTTTCAGCCGTGTAGCGGTTGATCATCGAATCCATGTTGCCGGCTGTAACACCAAAAAATAAGTTTGGTTTACCAAGCCCCATAAAGGCATCTTTTGATTGCCAATCTGGCTGAGCAATTATACCCACTCTAAAGCCTTGCGCTTCAAGTACACGGCCAATTACCGCCATACCAAAACTAGGGTGATCAACATAGGCATCGCCGCTAATAATTATAATGTCGCAGCTATCCCAGCCAAGAGCGTCCATTTCTTCGCGAGTGGTAGGTAAAAATGGGGCGGTGCCATAACATTCAGCCCAATATTTGGGGTATGAAAATAGCGCGCGTTCAGCTTTAAGGGAGCTCATAGTTTTGGCCGTAGAATAACAAAAGGCGCGAATTATATCCTAATACATTGCTTATTTATACAACATTACCTAGAGATATCGCGCCTACTGTAAAGTCTGTTGATATTAAGTTTTTTTATTTCGCTCTTTAATAAACTCTAAAAGTTCGTGCTCAGGCATCGGCTTAGCATACATAAAACCTTGTACTTCATCACACCCTAAGTTTTTCAAAAACTCTGCCTGCTGCTGTGTTTCTACACCTTCAGCAATTGTTTTTAGTCCTAGTTTAGCACCAAGCGACACCACTAAAGCAGCAATAGCACCGGTATCGTTATCAGGTAAATCTTTTACAAATGCGCGGTCTATTTTAAGCCTATCAAGCGGTAAACTTTGTAAGTAACTTAACGAAGAAAAGCCCGTTCCAAAATCATCAATCGCCACTTCTACACCTAATTCTTTTAACTCTTTTAGGGTATTGATCACGGTTTCTAATTCATCCATTACCACGCTTTCAGTCACTTCTAACTCTATATTGCAGGGTTTAACATCGTACTTTTGTAAGGTGTTTTTTACTGTTTTAGCGTAGCCTTTAACCTTAAATTGCGGCACAGATACATTTACAGCAATGCAAATTTCTTCACCGAGTGCCTCTAAGCGTTTTTGCTGTTGGCAAGCTTGTTCTAAAACCCATTGGCCAATATCAACAATTAAACCGGCATCCTCTGCTAAAGGCACAAACACCGCAGGAGATATAAACGAGCCATCTTCTGATGGCCAGCGCAGCAATGCTTCACAGCCAATCAAAGATAAATTATCGAGTGAAAGCTGAGGCTGATACCACACTTGGAGCTTTTGCCGAGCAAAGTCATGACGTAACTGCCTAATAATACCTAAGCGCCAAGCCATTTTGTCTTGCATATCAATATCGTAGTAAATACCCTCTTTGCATTTAAGCTTTTTAGCTTGGTTTAACGCAATATAGGCAACTTTGAGTGTATCTAACCCAGTACTTTGAAAGTCTTGCTGCTGACATAAACCAATTCTAAAATCGACAGGCAAAATATGCTCGCCAGCACTAAAAGGCACACTTAGCACGTCGTTAAATTGTTCGAGGTCAAACTCCGTTTGGCGAATAATAAAGCCAAATACATCTGCGCCAATACGCGACAATAACTTTGCGTCTGGGTAAGCATCTTTAAGTCGCTTTACAATCTCGATTAACAAATGATTGCCAATTTCTTGTCCTAAGCCATTGTTAATATCAGCAAAACCAATCACATCAATTAATACAAAAACGTAGTCATTAACATGTGGTTTTTGATAACGCACCACCCGCTCAATAAAATTAGTACGATTAGAAATACCGGTTAGTACATCTTTGTAGGCCGCATCTCTTAGTTTTACAAACAGCCTTACGTTATCAAGGGCTACACTCACATTAGTAAGAAAAATCTCTGCAAATTGCAGCTGCGCATCACTCGGTTTATGCTCGCACTCTAAATAAATAGCAGCCTGGCGGTGCTTACTTTTAACAATAAAAGTTACGCTCGAATCGGTTTGGCAATGCTGAGCCGACTCAAAACACTGCTCTACTTGTTCAAGCGCAACGCTATCAACATTAACAAGCTTTTCACCAAAGTAGCTCTCATAATGGCCACTGCCACCCAATACTTGAATAAAGTTATCGCCATCTAGCTTACTGCATACCAACCCAACTTGCTGACACTCTAAAATAATGCCCAAGTGTTTAATAATCTCTTTGCACAACACTTTAATATCGGTAAGCCCTAAAATAGACTTTGAAGCCGAAACAATGGTGTTCATTGCATCACTTTGATACTCAAGTTGGCATACTTGCTCGTACGAGCGAATAGCGGTAATTAAAGAAGTTACTAATTTAGAACGAGTTAACTCTGTTTTTGTTTTATAATCGTTAATGTCATATTCGCGAATTACTTTTTCTTCTGGGGTGTTGCCCGCTTGGCCGGTACGTAAAATAATTCGCACATGCTGGTTGTTAAGCTCTTCGCGTACGCGTTTTACAACTTGCAAACCCGCATCATCAGATTCCATCACTACATCTAAAAAAATAACGGATATTGTATTATTGTTTTTGAGTATTTCGATGGCTTCGCTGCCAGAGTAAGCATCGTGAAAACGCAGCCCTGCCCCCCAAAACTCTACGCCCGATAACGCAAGCTTAGTCACTGAATGTATTTCAGGATCGTCATCAACGATCAAAACATCCCAAAAATCAGATAATTCTTGGGTTATTTCTTCTTCGCTGTCTGGCGCTAAAAATAAAAAATCGCTTTGCTCTGACGACATTATCTACCCTTTATCAGTTTTAATACTTATATAAGCTCATACCTATGTGCTAAAAATATATTTTTGGTTTATAGGCTAATTCATACTATAGTCGATTAATAAAAAGTTGTTATATTTCAAACTAAAAAACTCGTAAAAGGTGTGCCTATTAAATTTTTTAAAATCCTTATAAAAACGCTCTTATTGTTAGTTTTAGTGGCTATTTTGATTGGTTTAACCCTGCCGCAAAATTACAGCGTAAATAAAAACATACAAATAAATGCCAATGTAGCGACCGTTAAATCGCTGGTGTCTGACTTTAGCCTTTGGCATACATGGTCACCTTGGGGCAAAGTAGATCCGTCTATCACTTTCACTTTAGGCGAACCTAGTCGCGGTATAGGCGCGCATCAATCGTGGCAAAGTGACTGGGGGTATGGAGAAATGACCATTACTTCGCTTTCGCAAAATAAAATGACCTTTAATGCGCTTTTAAAAAATGAGCATATTATTGAAGGTGAAATTACATTTACCGAAGTAGAAGGTGTGGTAAATGTAACGTGTAATATTAATGGCCAAACCAATACCCCGCTAATTTCGGGTTATCTATCAATTTTTAGTGAGTATGTATTAAGCAATACAGTGTCACTTGGCTTAAATAACTTGCAAACAGTAGCGCAATTACGCGACCAAAAAACACAGCTGGATAACGATGACAGTAAAATCAGCCCAAGCGAGAATTAACCTCGCCAATATAATTGAGTCTTTACTTGGCTACCCCGTAAAAAAAATAACCACAAATACTGGGCAACCAAGTACAGATCAAAGTTACGGCTCTAAAGGCGATCTAAACCCGCTTTATCACATAAATAGCGATAACCCTATTTTAGCGCGCGCCCAAAAGCGCCAAGATTTACTGCTTATAAAACAGCAGCAAAATATAGAAACCATTTTAGCTAAAGCAATGGGATTTTGCCCCGATGTGGCAAGCAATAAACAACCAGATGCTGACTGGGTAGAGCGCTTTATTGCCCTATGTGAAGACACCTCAAATGAATCGATGCAAACACTATGGGCTAAAATTTTAACTGGCGAGACGCTCAACCCCGGTACATTTTCTATAAAAAGCTTACAAACACTCAAGCATATGACCCAACGCGAAGCTGATGCATTACAAAAGTGTGTATCGCTGAGCAGCTACAACGCAAAAGACGACAGCCACTTTATTTTATTAGGGTTTTATAAAAAGCCTTCGCTTTTCGACTTACTACGAAAAGGCAATAAGGTATCGCTTAATTTAGGAAAAACGGGGATCAGCTTTCCTGATATTTTAACGCTAATGGATCTTAATTTAATCTACAGAAAAGAAATAGAATCGGCGGTATTAAAAGCAGGACAAGAACTCACCCTGTCGTTTTTATCGCAAAAAGTGACGTTAAAAGCTAAAAGCAGTGACTTAGTATTAAGCTATTACAAGTTTACCCAAACAGGCGATGAGCTTTCTAAGCTTATTAATTACCCTGTAAATAAGGTGTATAAGCAATTAATTAATAATGCATTGGAGGGAGAGTTTGATTTAACGTGGCATGTTAATAAATAACACACCACGCTGTAAGCTCACTAATTAAAAGTGAACTTGAATACCCGCAAATGGGCCTGATGCGTCAATATCGGTGTTAATATCATCAACATCATCTAACTCTAACGTCATTGAGCGGTAACCCGCTTTAATAGCTACATCTACCGCTAGGTTATCAATAAGTTCATACGCTACGCCTACTTGGTAGTCTTGTACTTTACTATCGTCGATAGCCAAAAAGCTACCTTCAAAAAACACGCTTAAACCCGTAAATGGTAAGCCTGCTTCAGCACGGCCATACGCAAGTGGCACAAAGCCCGAAAAATCTTTAGTTTCAGAGAAGTTAGTGCCACCTTGTTGAGTAGTACCAGTTACAACAATGTCACCGTCAAACTGCTTTGCGTTTAAACCTAAATCAATTGAAATTAAATCGTTATCAAAAATTTCGTAATAAAGAATGTAATCAATGTGAGTTAAATCACTTAATGTATTTGCAGTTGTACCAACCACGTAATCTGAGCCATTAAAGCTAAACGTATCAGTAAGGGTTGCCGAGCCATTAAGTTCAAGCTCAGTGTATTTAAGCTTTAGGTTAGGAACTAATGGCACTGGGTGCTCTAGTGCCGCGTAGTAGCTAATAAAGGTTTCGTCTTCAAAATTAAAATCTTGTGGTGCGTTATCTTTGTAAGAAAACTGACCGTCGTTATCTGACTGCCAGCCATCAACACCTACATATAAACCTAATAGAGTGTCTGCCTGTGCTGCAGGGGCTAAACATGCCATTGAAAGGGCAGCTGCTAAACAATACTTTTTCATTTTTTATCCTTGAGCTAGTAGTTCGCTAAGTTCGATTAAAGCCGCATTGGCTCTTGAAATATAATTTGCCATAACTAAAGAATGATTTGCCACAAAGCCAAAACCATTCCCGTTTAATATAATTGGGCTCCACACGGTTTCTTGTGTTGCCTCAAGCTCACGTATAATTTGCTGTAAGCTTACACGCGCATTTTTCTTTTCTAATACATCAGCAAAGTCATACTCAACCGCTTGTAAAAAGTGTAATAACGCCCACGTTGCACCGCGCGACTCGTAAAACACGTCGTCTATTTCCCACCACGATGTTCTTACTTGTTGCTGAAGTGGTGTGTAGGTCGCTTGCGTGTTTGAAGAATTACCGGCTAAATCGGTATTTACTTTGTCTTGGCCAACACTTGCACTTAAACGCTGACTTAAACTGCCTAAACGCTTTTCGGCTTCTTTTAACCAGCTACGTAGATTATCTGCACGTGAATAAAATTGGCTATCGCGCTCATGCTCGTTAGCAATTTGTGAGCGGTATACAAGAAGGTAGTCTATTCCCTTTTGGTACTCTCCCTCGGCACTTGGCCATGCCCATGCTTCAGAGCTAATATTAAATTGCGGCTGCGCTTTTTTAAGGGCTTCATGTTCGGTAGATTGCGACTGTGAACGGCTAAAGTCTTTACGCATTGATAGCGCTAAATCACGCACCATTTCAAGCGCGCCATATTCCCACGCAGGCATGTCATCCATTATCACACTTGGCGGCATTACATCGTTTGATAAATACCCACCTTGCTTATCAAGTAATGTGCTAGCAACGGTAATAAGCGTTGAGGTGGTTGTATAGCCTGTTACCATTTTTTCGTTGCGTGCTTGCGCGGTTTCTTTTGCATTAGTTACTACGTTAAAACGTGCCGGCTCAATGCTCCAATAAACTGCAATAGCGTAAAAAATAATAAGTAGTACCACCAAGGCACCAGCTATTTTTCCTTTATGTTGCGACATTTATCCTCCTAGTGATGAGCGTGTTGTTTTTTAGATGGCTTTGAATGCGCAGCTTGCGCTTCAAGCGAAACCACTTGAGCATTAGTAAACAAGCGGTTACCGTCACTAAAATATAGCGTGAGTTTACGTTCTTGCCCTACTTTTAGCGGTTCTTGTGGATCAAATACCATTAAATGGTAACCACCAGGCTCAAAGCTTAGGCTTTCATGGCCCTTAATGGTGACGGCTTTAACCTGTTGCATTTTCATCATGCCATTGACATGTTTGTGCTCATGTATTTCTACACGGCCTAAACCTTCGATGGTCGCTTTAGTTAATTTAGCAACACCACCACCGTGGTTAGAAATTGTTAAATAGCCAACACTCGATTTACTACCAGGCAAAAATGCCCTTACTTGTGCATGGCTTACTTCAAGCTTAGCTTCGTCTGTATCGTGGCTGTGCCCAGCATGTGCAGCAACCGATGACGAAAACACATTAATCATTAACGCCGAGGCCATAAAAAAGCACTGCTTCATCATCGCTTTATTCCTTGTGAAAGCATAAAATTTCACTTTAAATTTAACATAGTTAACTAATAATAGTCAGTTAAATTAAGGCTTAAGAGGTTACTTTTTTGTTATCGAGCACCAACCAGCACAGTACAGCTACAAATAACAATGGCCAGGCTATCATCACTGAACCAAATAACAGTGCCAAAATGGTGCCAACCAGCGCGACAATCCCTGCGCCTATTAACCCCATGGTCACTAAAGCCATTACGGCTACTACTGCAATAATAGCGACTAATACGCCAGCCAGCTCAAGCCCCACCCAGCTCATATCTGCAATCCAAAGTGGAAACTGCCATGAATCAAAATGTATTAGCGACACAGTATCAGTAAAAAGTAACACATATACGACAACACATATTGCTAAGGTTTTCATATCCCTCTCCTAATACGCACGCTCTTCAAGGCAGCAGTGAGCAATCAAATAACCAAGCGCTACTGCAAACGGAAAACTTATAAATAATAAAATTGTTACTAAGCGTGTTGACCACACTGGAAAATCAAGGCGACGCGCTAACCCACTGCATACGCCCGATATTTTTTTATTCAGTGAATCTTTGTACCAACTACGCTGTGTTTTAAAGTTATTCATACTCTACTCCTTAAGCGCTTGGCGCAGTTGTATTGGTATTACTTTGCTTAACACTGGCTTTTAAACGAGCCAGCTCTGCATCTATTTTTTCATTTTTAACTAAAGACTCAATTTGCTCAGCGGTTGATTGCGCTGTATTTGTAAGTTCATAAGCATCAACCTGTGCTTCTATGCCTTCCACTTTTTGCTCTATCATTTCAAAGCGAGACAAAGCATTTGCGACCTTGTCACTGTGTAATTGCATGTTCACTTTTTCACGTGCAGCAACAATATCGTGGCGTTTTATTAATTGAGCTTGTTTGCTTTTAGCTTGCGCCATTTTTTGCTGTAAGCGCTCACAATCTGCCGTAATTTTCTCTATCGACTCCTTTAGAGTATTTAGCTGAGTGTTTTTTGCTACAATTTGCTCATCTACTCGCTGTTTTTCTACTAACGCAGACTTGGCTAAATCGTCACGGTTTTTAGCAACTGCCAGCTCAGCTTTTGTTTGCCACAAAGTTAAGTCTTTTTGTTTTTGTGCAATTTGGCGTTTAAGCGTTTTTTCTTCGCACAGTAAGGCTGCGGCCGTGCTTCTACATTCGTTAAGCGCTTCTTGCATTTCACTTAGCATAAGGTTGAGGAGTTTTTCTGGGTCTTCTGCTTTATCCAGCATGGCAGCAATATTGGATTGGATAACATCATTTACGCGATTAAATATACTCATTGTTTTGTCCTGTTGTTTTTAATTGATAACAACAACGAGATTCCAAGAGTTATGCCAAGTAACAAAAAGTTATTTATAAACATTTAAATTCAATTAGTTAGATAACTAACAAGCCATTTTAAACTGACTAAAAACTGAATGTTAATAAGCGAAAATCACTAATTTATTTATCTTTTGACTAAATTTTAGTTATAAAAAAACCACTTTAAAAAGTGGTTTTTTTATAACTGCTCAGCGCTTTAGTATTACTCAGGCACAAAACTTAATGCTTTATCCATTACCGACAAATCAGCCTGTTTACCGTGACCATTTTCTGAAAGGTGACGTCTAAATCCGCGCGCCCCTGGCTGCCCCTGAAAAATCCCCAGCATATGGCGTGCTATATGCCAAAAGTTAGCACCTAAACGCATTTCCTCTTCTATGTAATCATACATAGCGCGCACCACATCGTGACGAGTCTGAGTATTAGCCACCTCACCGTAAATCTTTTCATCCACCTCATTAAGCATAAATGGATTACTATATGCTTCGCGACCAATCATAACGCCGTCTATATGCGCTAAATGCGCTAGGCTTTCTTCAATTGTTTTAACGCCGCCATTAATGCTTAAATCGAGCTGTGGGTAGTCTTTTTTTAGTTGGTAAACGCGTGGGTAATCAAGAGGCGGTACTTCACGATTTTCTTTAGGGCTTAAACCATTTAACCACGCTTTACGGGCATGAATAATAAAGTCATCACAGCCAACTTTATGGCTGGCTTCAATTAATGCGCATAAAAACTCATACGAGTCTTGCTCATCAATACCGATGCGTGTTTTTACCGTAACAGGTATACTAACTTCACTTTTCATTGCCGCAACACACTGTGCAACCAGCTCAGGCTCGGCCATTAGGCATGCACCAAAGCGCCCGTTTTGTACTCTATCTGAAGGGCAGCCTACATTTAAGTTAATCTCATCGTAACCGCGCTCACCCGCAAGCTTTGCACACTTTGCTAGCGCCTCGGGATCAGACCCCCCCAGCTGCAAAGCAACCGGCCCCTCGTGCTGATTAAAGTGTAGGTAATCGCCGCGACCAAATAAAATCGCCCCCGTGGTGATCATCTCAGTGTATAAAACAGCGTGCTTAGTCATCTTACGATGAAAAGTGCGACAATGACGATCAGTCCAATCGAGCATCGGTGCTACGGAAAAACGCCTATCTAATTTCTTCTTAACCATTTAGAAATATACCTCTTTAAATTCATAACCTTACAGCAACCAAATGGAGAATTAATAAAAGTCCAAAAATGGCGTTTTTCGGCATAAACACCCCTATTTCACCCCCTCAGGGGCACAAAAACACCCCCTCAGGGGCACAAAAATAGGATATAAAATAATGGCGTATTATAGCATTTCGAAGCGGCAGCGGAAGAACACAACGGTTTATTTAGCAAAAGTAAGAGCAAAAGAATCTGGTGTTGAAGTTTTCTCAAAATCTAAAACCTTTCACACCAAATCGGCTGCAAATAAATGGGCTAAGGCTTTAATCAATAAAGTCGAGAATAACATCAACAATACATATTTTGATCTAATTGATTGTACCTTTGGTGAGTTGATTGATACCTATGTATCTAAAAAGAAAAATTCAGATAGGCCGATTGGTCGGACTGCAACATTTGCGCTTCGCCAAATCCGTGAATATGCGATTGCAAATATTCTAGTTACACGCTTGTCCTCCTCCGATATTGTGGAGTTTTGCCAACAACGAAAAAACAGTGCAACACAGCCTTCTCCGCAGACAATTTCTATTGATGTCTCATGTATTCGAAAAGTTTTAAAAGTGGCAAAATCAATGTTTAACGTAAACGTAGATGAAAGACCTGTAATTGATGCTTACCCAGCTTTGCATGATCTGAGATTGATTACCCGCTCGCACAAACGAGAGCGTCGATTAGAAAAAGATGAATTTGAACAATTAATGGTTGAACTGAAAGAAAAAGAGAGTCATCACAGCTGTATCATTCCATATGCGGATATTTTCCAAATATCTCTGGTGACATGCTGTCGTATCGGCGAGGTTTGTAACATGCGCTGGGAAGACGTCGATTATCAGGCTCGGACCATTATTATTAGAGACCGTAAAAACCCTAGTGGCTCTCTGGGCAATAACTCAATCTTACCGCTACTCGGCACCGCACTAAACATTATTGAGCGACAACCCAGAGTTGATGACCGTATTTTTCCTTATAATTCGAGATCAATCACTAGTGGCTTCAGAAGAAGTTTAAAAAAATTAGGGGTTACCGATCTGAGGTATCACGATCTTCGACGAGAAGGTGCGAGCAAATTAATTGAACAAGGTTTATCTATAGAAGAAGCTGCAAGGATCACGGGACACAAAGATTTAAATATTCTTTGGCAAGTCTATGTCGTTATGAATCCGGTTCATTTCGAAAAATTCAAAGATATTAACGTTCTAAATCGCACCGACTAAAAAAACAACAGGGGTAACAAAAAAAACACTAATTTGCAGTGAGTTTTTGAAACTTGTTTAAGTTTGCTATTCTGAAAATATAATAGGCAACCTCTTAAGAACAATAGAAGAATAATACAGGTTGCCTATGGCTTTTTATAGCATAAAAGAAACTAACTCTAACGGCATAACTAAATATAAATGCCGCGTTAGAGAAAAATCCGCTTATTACCCGCACGACAGTTCAAGAACTTTTGACTCATATGATGATGCTATCGATTTTGGTGAATCAGAAAAGCTTAGGCTTGGGGAGTTAGTTCAACAATCAAAACAAAAAGGGGTTAATACCAAAGTCGTCAGCGCAGGGCACAAAATATTATTTACCAACGCAGAGCTTCCAAAACTTTCAGAACAATCAACACTTAGAGAATTTGTTGAAGAGCTTTTAAAAGAACATGAGCGTTCTCCAAAATCTTTTGCTAAATCTACTGCAAGTGCATTGAAACATATAATCGGCAACACCACTAATGATGGCTATAAGATAGCAAACATCAAGGTAATCGATATTACCTATCAAACTTTAGAGCAGTTTTGCCGTGAGCGTTTGAGTTTAGGTATAAAACCACAAACAGTGAAACTAGACCTCTCGGCTCTAGCCAAGGCAATTGGTGATGTAAGTGCTCAAAATGACCATCTTTCTGGGCTTTCAAAAACTCAAATCACTCAGCATTTTGAATTGCTTGGAAAACGAGGTTACATTGCTAAGTCTGGAACTAGGTTTCGAAGATTAAAAAAGGGCGAATATCGTAAAATTTTGCGCGCTTTTTGGAAGCGTCAACAATCTAGCCGCGTAACTGAAAATTATGTATCACTAATCGTTTTATATATTGAGCTAACCGTTCGCCGTTCAGAGTTGTTAGAGTTAACGTGGAGTGATGTAGATTTTGAGAATAATCTAATAACTATAACACCCAATAAACCTCGAAGCGGTGAACCTAACGCCGAAGATCGGCTTCGTCAAATGCCGTTATGGGGACTTGCCAAAAAAGTTTTAAAAAAACTAAAACCCATCAATGTTGAACCAAATGCCAAAATTTTTAATATTAAACCAGGAACAATTACAAGCAAATTTGGTGTGATAGTTCGTTTGCTCGCCATTGACGACTTGCGCTTGCATGATTTACGGCGTGAGGGGGTTTCCCGACTTTTAGAGCAAGGCTTTACTAAAGAACAAGTTAAAGTTTTCACTGGTCACAAAGACTCTCGTATGATTGATGAAGTTTATCAAAACATCGATGCTAGAAACGTAGTGGCGAATGTTGAGAGACTACAAAATTTTCAAGCTTTCACCTTGCAAGCTCAACTTTCAACGCTAAATAAGCAGTCAGAATAATAAAAGCATTTAGCTTATAATTCACAAACTAAAAAGCCCACCTATAGTAGATGGGCAAATGAGAACACTAACGAGGACTTGGCCGACTAAATGTCGGTCTTGTTATTTTTTAAAATAATTTTTATTAAGCTGTGTTTAATTACTAAGTAGATACTGGTAAAAAATACAATAGTGCCTACACCTGCCAACCCAGGGATAAACCAAATAGACTCATTCATAAAGAAAACCCTTTGTACGTTATCAAACCTAAAATGACTGGTAAGTGCGGTTAGAAATCGCAGTTGTTACTGATCCCAATGTCGCCATCGAACCAATCAGTCGCTCCATGTGAATCATCAAAGGTGCTCATTCCTCCAGAGTCATTTAGCATAAATCCCCAGCTTGATGAGTCATCGGTGTTAGGGCTGGTATCTTGAATTTCGATATCATTTAAAGAACTATCAATTGCGAAAGAGTCTGACTCGACAAGATCGGTTGTGTATTCCACGCACTCGCAACAAGCGCTGGATACATCGACGAAAGCATCTTCAGTAATAAGAATACTTGTACTTGCTGTAGGCTCTAATGTTGAGGAACAAATAGAGTCTTGGATAGAGTCATCATCAATGCTTGCAGGCGAATCGACAGAGCAATGATCGAATAATTTTAAACTTAATAATGTCATGTTTGTACCTGTTAACTTTCATTCGGTACACAATGACCTTAATAATCTAAAGCTCGTTTGCAAATGTTTTTTTACTCATAATTTCAGTTTATTTAAAAGCAGAAGGTGTTGAACGACGCTTTTATAATTTAGGCTGATAACGTGCAAAGCTTATCCACGAGTCCATTATCGGCGCACAAAAAAACGACTAGTGCTTTAGACCAAACCACCAATATTCAAACCATATATAAAGTCTCCTTATAAGTTTGTAGTAATTAAAAGTTATATAAAAGCAAGATGTAATCACCCACTACAATTTGAGCTTTTACATCATCGACTATCGTTCAACGACTGAAATAATAAACGATCAAGCGTTTCCAAACCGCATTAAAGTTATGCTTGTTCGAAAGGTAGGATAGACAGAAAGCGAAGCGATTATCAGCATCATTGTGATAACAATGACTGCAACAAAAACCTTTGAGAATCAAAGCAACAAATCGCGTAACAATGAAAATGCGAAGCACTTTTTGTTGTGTAGCTGAGCATGTGAGTGGAGCGAACAAACCACTAAATCAGTTTTGCCTTAGCAAAATTTTTAAGAGAGTTTGGCACAAACTGTTTAAAAACCTTGGCTGCTTTTCGCAGAAAACAGCGTCTACGACACTGCTGCAACTTGCTTGCATAAATGCGTGCGCTAGACGGCAGATTTGGTGGTTTGTGCGCAGCACGTCACATGCGATTTAGATTTACGGCTAGCTACGAAGTAGCGTAAAGACAGTGCGCTACGAATGTAGCATAGGCACTGGCGTAGCTGGAAATCGTTTAGCAATTCGAAGAATTGCGCCTTCATGATGATTCAGTTCATAGGTTGGTTTTTCAGTTGGGTTATTCGGCGTCAATTCTCAACCCAACTGACAACCAATCACCAGAGTTTAAAATCTTACAAATTTCGTCATAGGCGAACCTTTTTCAAGCTGACATTTAAAAACATTAGGAGAGAGTATGTCAGCAACAGATATTACAGATGGTAATGAAAACAGTATTACCAACCTTGAAGCTTATGGCCGATATTTTGATATTGGAATGTACTACCCCAAAAGCAACAATTTCAGATTGCGTGGGAAACAAAAATTAGAATTTGCATTACTAATTGCAGCTAGAGTTGGATTTGTATCACCTTTGGTATGTGCAGAAATTTGGCAAACTCCCCGTCATAAAACACTAGCTTTTTTAAACAAAATGATAAGTGATGGTTTGCTTTTATCAGCAAGTACCTCACGTATTACTGATGGGCGTATTTACGTTTTGACGTACGCAGGAGCTAATTACGCAAAAGATTTAATGAAGATTGATTTCCCATTTCGGTCAACAGCTGAGCCAATTCAGCAAGTAAATCAAAACTCAATAATGCACGATGCAATTTTAAGTTATGTGCTCGCCGCAGGTATTCAGAACTGTGATGCCAATGGTAATCACAAACCACTTTGGAAAGCAGTAGTTACTGAAACAGAGTTTCAAAGACTATACCCAAGCAACGAGGTAAAAAATGTTGATGCCGTTGTACTACTCAACAATGACAAAGTAGCAGCTGTCGAAATTGAACATTCATACAAGCGCAAGCAACAGCATGAGGCGAGTATTTTAAAATTTAAAAGTGCCATGTTGGACACCCCTAAACTCTACGACCAAGTATTTTTGGTGGTCGCTTCAAATAAAATCCACGCAGACACCCAGCGTTTCTATGATCAACTACTAGAAGAAATGCCAAATCGTATTAATAAAAAAACTAAGCAGCCAATGTTAACCATAGCTGAAGCTGAGTATCTGAAAGAGAACATAATATTTAGAACCAAGTTCATCAAAGACATCAACCGGATTTTCTACAAATAAAAAAGAGCACCGACCTCGGTGCTCAATAATAATCACTCTTTGTATTTTCTTTTGTAGTGTTTTTCAAAAATGTGGATTAACCACGCCAACATCCAGAAGCCAAAACAGCCATACCATGTATATACTCCGGTAAACCAGTAACTGGGGTGGTAATCAAATCCGAACACGGCTTGTAGTAACCAAACAAATACGATTATGTCGCCTAGTACGTCAAATGTCCTTACTGATGTATCTAACACAAAAAGTATGAGTTCTTGTCTTCTCGTCATTGCAGTATCTCCTCTTTATCTTATGTCCTGCACCAAATAAAAAGGAACTGAAGAGGAGAATTTCAGGCATGAAAAAAGCAGACCGGAGTCTGCTTTTCGTTTTATTGCTCTGCCATTCACCAGAGTTACCGACAGCGCATTCGTGCTAGTAACTCAACTAACATTCCCAGTGTTAGCTCTCTCTGACGATACCACATAATGTCAGTTGGATTTCCTTAGGGGCTTCCAGTCACGTTCCACAGCCTGGGAGCGGTGGTAGACGGCATTTTCTAAGTGGTGATTGAGCATCCTCTACAATTCATATTTGCTCTCGATACTATGTAAGGGCTTAAGAGGCGAAATATATTCAACACTCAAAATTATGGTTTCCAAATAGCTAATTTAGTCTTACAAACATCACTATCATCAATCACAAAGGCAACACTATATTTGGCGCGAGTAACAGCAACATAGAACCTATTGATAGCTTTATCTGTTTTCGACGATGAGAAAGCGTCTTTATCTCCGTTGATAAAAGCTAATATGTTCGCTGTAGGAACAATTAATGTTCGATCATAAGTTCTACCTTTTGATTCACCGAAGTTAACTTTGTCACAATCATTTTTGTGAAGGTAGTTTGCTGATCTTACGCTATCTCTTAGAACAACTGGCTCAAATCGTTTTATATACTCATTAATATCAGACTTTTTAACAGCAAAGAGTCCTTGGTGATCACTAAATTCATCAGGAACACCTTCAACTTCAGAAACAGTGGGCAAATAACCAAACCCTTGATGGATAGAGTCTGCATAATTACATATAGATTGAATACATCGTCTGCTTGAAGCTAGCTCTTCTTTATCGAATTTTAAATTATTGTAAAAAGCCAGTTTATCAATACTAGAACTCGGCTTTTTCGGGTTAGACGTTGTGTCATAAATGGTCTGTCGAAAGTCACCGACGCAAGTGATTGGCATCACTGACAGAAATATAGGTTTGAGTAGGTCGTAATCCCAACCTGCTAAGTCCTGAACTTCATCAATAAAAATGTGATCATAAAGTTCACAAATTCTTTCTACAGCAAGACTATTAGTTACCTTTAATATTCTTACAGCCAGCTTAGATAAAAACTCGGTATGTACCATAGAATTGTTGCTTGTTAGAAAGTGTTTAAGGTTTACACTGCAAGCTTTAGCATCAAACTCTTCTGCCGTTCCCGCAATAGTCGTGTTACCCTTTTTATGTGGGTTACTTTGATTAAAGTTAATCGATTTAATTCTATTTTTAAAAAATATCGACTGATAAGGCCGTACTATATCTTCGAGTAAAAAAGTGTACCAGCCTTTGACATCGATCTTACCTTGTTTCGCTCCACCTAAAATTACGCACCTATCTTTTATCTCTTGCTGATTACTTCGCGTGTACGTAAGTATTAGTATTCGTTTATTGTCACTTGCAGCGGCGCAAGCCGATTTAGCGAGTCTATGTGTTTTACCTGCGCCTGCACTGGCAATTAAAAGCTTATTAGTCAAACTTTAACGCCTTCACTAAATAGTCTGGGTATTCAATCGACTCATTTGAATCAAATATGCGTACAGCACTGTCAACTTTTCGTGATCCATGATTCTTACCATCGGCGGCATACCAATTTCTGAAAGCCTTTACCTTATCTTCTATTCCTTTTTTCTTTATGTATTTATTGTAAGTTGTACTCGAAAGAGCCACCTTCGCAAACTTATCTAAGTCATCTTCCGAGTTGGCGTTTATGGCTATCATTGCTGGCTCTAGTGAATTCAAATCATTATCACTAGAAGAAAATACTGAACAACTTAGACCTTTACTCCAAGCTGTTATATTTGCATCGTAATCCCCATCATTATCTTTAACAACGTGAATTTTTGTACCTATGTGTTTGCCTATTTCTATATAGTTTTTGAAACCAATACCACGTACAACAATAATGTCTATACCATCTTCTTCAGGCAATATTTGGTGCTGCTGAAAGTAGATCTTCTTTAAAATCAGCTCATCTGAAGGCCCTTCAACCAAAACTATCTTCGACGATAAAACCACTCGCAAAGTGTCATACCCTGGCAATCGTTGCAGTCTCTTGGAAACCTTCGGATCAATACTTTTTAGTTGTGTGTAGTTTTTACCAAGCAAACACAGGTTTTCAAGGTTCAACTTATTCAAAACATAAGAGCTATGTGTCGTTAAAAACAACTGAGTATTGATTTGCTGAGATATTGAGTTTATTAGCTTGCACAAGTTTATATGTGATAAATGATTTTCTGGCTCTTCCACCATAACAAAATCAATATTTTTTGACTTGTTAGCCAGAGCTAACTTTATTTGTATTTGATTCTGTTCACCTTTTCCAATCATTGGAAAAGCTACATCATCTACAGCCAATTGAAGACCTGATTCGATAGACTTACTTTGAGCCATGTCTGCAACAACATCTAGCTTTCCTTTAGTTACTGAATTATCAGCGTCGAGCTTGTCGTTTATTTCCTTAACTTGCTCTTGTTCATTAAATGCAGACTTTAGTTCTCGATAACCTAATGAAAGTAACGCTTGCTCCCGTTTTGTAAGCGTCGAGTCAATTATATTTGTAATGTACTGGTTCTTACCGTAGGTGGGATGTAGTCTTGTGGGATCTATCAGCAAAGACTTAGCTTCTCGATTTAGAAATTTAATGCTGTTCCAAGCAAAATCAAACCACTCAACTTTGTAAAACTCAGTTGGTATCGATTGAATATCTGCACCACTGCCAATTAACTCGTCATATGTGTTGGCTAAATCTTCATCAAAACAGATTCTGATACAAGCTCCACCGCTATTAATTGATTTTGAATTGTTTGTACCCTTGTATTTAGGGCAATCATCAATAAAAGCTTCAACTACAATTTCAGGAAGGTTTTCTGCTTTTTTATCACTGTCGAGATAATCAGATGTCGCTTCAGCATTAAAAAGTTCAGGCGACAATTGAGCTGAAATTGGTTTACCCCTGTAGTAACCATTAATTACCAGTTCAATGCATTCTAACAGAGTTGATTTGCCAGTATCATTGTCACCCACGATGATATTCACTCGTTCATTGAACGGGAATTCTCTATTCCTAAACTTTTTAAAGTTCTTAACCGTTAATAACGAAATTTTCATGCCACATCCTTGTTTAGTTTTTAAGAAAACTCTTGGCTAGGTTTTATTTGGCTTAATAAAAACCTGACACATTCAGAGTTGACTTGCTCTCGTCTTTCAACAATTTCAAGCAGGTGCTTATCTTGAACTTTAAGTCTACCAACCCAGAGTGCCATCAAAAACTCCAACGCTCCCTCACCTTGCAAATTATCCGAGTTATCAACGATAGAAATAATTATGTCTGTGATCTGCCTACTAAACTCTTCATCAACTGCATAGTTTAATTCAGTTGGTTTCGCTGCTCTAAGTAAACAAGCTTGAATAACACCGTCGTTGAACCTGTCAAAACACACAGGGCTTAACAATGTCGAGTGATAAGTTGTTGCCAACCCTTGATCGTTCTTTGCTCTGAGGTCATGAAGAATTGATTGAATTGTCCAATATACATCAGCTTGTGAAGCTTCCTCTGTTTTAAGACCTAAGCCAGCCCAAAAAGCAAAAGTATTCCTCAACTTCAACGACTGACCGGACGGCGAAGGAAGAAACAAATCACAGTTGATAGTATAGTTTTCTAACTCATTTAATCTTTCGTTAAATATTAGTGGTACTTCGTCAAGTTGTTCACCGAGCGGATCACCAACATCTCCATAGGGCGATAAAATATTGATTTCCATATCCCAAGGAGTGAGTGAGTTCTCTCTAAACCTTGGTAAATAGCAGGATTCTATAGAAATTAGCTCATGACCTCCTAAACACAGATCTTTGCGAAGCTGCTCATAATTATCTGGAGACGGCAATTTTGAAAAGCCAACAAAATACGTAATGGTTGCAGACTTATCTATGCCTCTTAATTTTCTAGCCGTAGCCAGTAACTTTCTACCAGAGGTGATAGCACTAGCAACGACAATAACTGAACTACTGTTTTTTAAATCATCTTCGCTGATGTCCTTGTAACACACAGATTTAACAGAAGGATTTCCTGCAATGCAACGAATGTTGTTTGCAAGGGTTTTAGAGCTTTGATCATCCAAATAAATCACAGTTTCTACATCTCTTGCGAAATGTTTATTGACCTTTTTTACTAATTTCGCCTGAAATGGTTCTCCAGCCTGTTTTAAAATAGGTTCAACTTCTATGTAAAAGTGTTCTGGTTCCCAGTTTTCACTTGGCGAGATATTAAATTGAAGTAAACTCTTTGTGGCAAACTCTTTGAAAAACTTTTGTCGAATCTGGCTAAAATCGACTTTTTTGATGACTAACAACTCATGCTTTGGTGTTTCAGGTATAAACTGCTCACCCTCAATTTTGATAAGTTTGGAGCCATCAGCGCACATTTCACAGCCTTCAGCTTTAACTGAATTAATTTCACCCACAGCCGAAGAAATATCAAAAACAGCTTGCTGCCCTGAAAGTATTTTAGAGTAAAACAAGGTAAGTATATTTGCAGGAACAAATCTATACCTGTTAGATATATCTTTTGCTAGTCCGCCGCTGGTCGTAGCAGAAATAACAACTAGACTATTTTCATCCTCATGAAAATCATAAGATTTGTTAAAGATGTTATAGGATTCAAAGCTTTCAATAAGGGGCTGTCTATCTATAAATTTATTAGAAAGCTGCACTGCAACACTTACCAAAAACGAAATCGACGATGTATCAACATAAATACGTCGTAAATTAGCCCTTAGATACGGTAACAACCCAATAGCTAAGAAGGCAACTTCAGTGCCTGATGTAAATAGATTTGATGCTCTAATAAATTTGTCACAATGATCACCCGATGGCTTCAAAAAGTGATAGCTAGGAAGGGAAGTGATAACCCCTTTTCGCCTAGTGAAAATACAATTTGCACCTTCAGATAGAAGAGCTGATGTATAACAGATTTCTTCATCAGTTCCTAAATCGGTTATCACACCATCATTTGAAACGGTTAAGAAAGTAACTTTTTCTTCAACACTGGCAGTCCACGAGTTGATCTCATCGACGAAGAAGTTTTCTCCTTTTAGCTCTTGCATATCTTGTTTAGAGAAATTGTGACCCATAAGTATTAGTCTGTATGGGACTAAATTTTCATTGATATCTTCTTTGATAGTTTTTGTTAACGATGAAACTTCATAACCAGCTTGGCAGAAAATAACTAAAGACTTCCGATGTTGTTTTGGTTCTTGAAATCTAAAAGCAAAGTAATCACTCATAACGTCACCTCCTGATCAACACCCTTGTCAAAAAGTGGTATTAAAACTGTGACTGCAACCCCTCTAGTGTTAGCTTGCTCAGTGACCTTTTCTGAGCAGCATTTTTTTGTATGCCAGTCAAAAAAGTCGTAATCGTCATTTTGGATTGAAAGAAATGGATTACTTACAAAGTCGCGATATACAGATAGATTATTTGACCTGACTTTCATAAATCCATTCAATGCCGTTAGGTTAGCCATTACCGCAGGTAGGCCATTTCCTTTTATCTCATCTGGGGTTGAAGAACTTCTGAATTTAAAACACTGTTTAAATATTGCATATTGCTCACTAACATCCATTTCTTTAATACTTCCTGTGCCATTATGATCAGCTATCCATCGACCACAAAAGCCTAAGCCTGAATCAACAATGCTAATCTCTACAAACCTTCGAGTTGAGTTTTGAGTCTGATTTAAGTTATCAATATACTGACTCAACACCTCATCATTACTGATTGATTTAGAAATAGCCTCTTCAACTAAATTAATTCCATAGCTATATATCACCCTAGTCGCAGGTTTTAGCCAAACAGAGCGGTTTTCGCTTTTGGTACCGTGCTCATGGGTATTTACAAAAAGCTCGTAGAACATTCTGCCCAAATTGTTAACCTTAGAGTCATCAGGCAAGGTTGCGCCACCTGCAACGCTGGCAGAACGTTCAACCATAGACCTTACAAGACTAGTAATTTTATCAACACTTTTTGGGGATGGGTGATAGCCAGGCATTGTGCTATAAAACTGAGGAACGAAGCCTTTGGTACTATGATCAACAAATGAATACCAGCAAAGGCGGCCTCTATTCTGCCCAAAATTATTTTCTGATTGCCGTTCTATTGCACACTTTGCTTGATGGTTTATATCTGGTCGAACATTAGGTGTTTCTTCAGAGGGCAAATCTATTTGTTTTGCCATCATCATCGCTGTGAACTTATGGGGCTGAGCAATAATATCGACAACCGCTTCGTCTTTCGTTTTTTGGCTTGGCTTAATTTCGACTTTTCGATCTTTACTTAAATTTGCCCAAGTGTTCACAGCTTGAATTGCTGCTGCATAGCCACCAAAAGCAAATTTGCTACTGCCCACTGGGATTTGTAAAACTTGGCTTTCTGGTGATTCAGATAATAGAGAAAAGAACTTCTCTATTTTATCTATCTCCAAAGTAGCGGGTAAAGATTTCATTGTTATTCCCTATTAAGTAGTCCGTTAAGATGTTACCAATTCGCCGCGAAAGGCTTTTGCTAGTATTGATTGAATGAGTTTGTCTAATCGAGCTTTAGCGGCATTGTATTGTTTTTCTACCGTGTTTGCGTGTTCAAATAACTCTTCAACTCTCAACAATATTTCATTTTGCTCTTGCAGAGGCGGAACTGCGATAACCGTTTTCTTTAAATTGGTTAGGCTAAAAAACTGTCGTACTGTATCTGTTGTTTGTGCAGAAATTTGACTCTGTGCTACCTGACTTTGTAGAAAAAGATTAAAATATTCAGATCTGACCAATACGTTATCTACAGAAATTTTATTACAGTTTTGAGATAGAAGTGCAACTGAAATATTTTGGGGTATTATCCCAGTAACGCCAGATGAACCAACAGCTACAACAACTACATCGCCAGGGTACGCCAGACTTCTAGGTATCGAGGTTGCTTTTTCTTCTGATACAAAAACGAAGCCTCCTACACCAGCAACACCATTCTTAACATTCTGGCCTCTTAAAACAGGTACTCCAGCCTCAGTATAATCTTTCCGCCCTAATGCTGAGCCAAACGGCCCGCTGCTCATAGAATATTTGGCGGACGAGGCGACATTTTCAACATAGAAGTAGCCCCAACCAGAGTTTAATGGTTGAAGCTCTTCTTGATTAGGTAGAGCTACCTCTTTGTATTTCGCTTTCCATTTATCGTTACTAGGGAATTTATTTTTTTCTCTAAATTCACTTAATTTTATTTCTTCCCACTTTTTTCTGTCTGATAGCCTTTTTAACTCATATGCTTCAAAAGCTGATTGAATACTTTCATTTTCTTCACGCCAGTCTCTGGTGAGTTCGCCGGAGGTGGCGGCGGCGAGGACAGATTGGCGGAAGCGCTTTAATAGGGTTGGGATTTTGTCGAGGCGTGCTTGTGCCGCTTCGACTTTGGCTAATACTGAATCCAGTTTATCTGCAATGCGTTTTTGGTCGTCTAACGGTGGTAACGGAAAAGAACTTTTTTTCAAAGCTGTTTTATTGAATTTTTGTTGCGCGTTGCCTCCTGTAATCGACAAAATTAAGTCTTGTCCTTGTCGTGAACGAATGAAATATTCAATAAATTTATTTGAAGTTAATTCATTGGCTCGCACCCTAATACCATTTGGAGCTATAGTCATTGGCTTGCCTAGCTCTGGTACTAAAAAGGTTCTGCCAGGAGCACCTACATTGGCTAAGAACAAATCTCCAGCCTGTAAATCACTCTTTTTTAGAAATTCGTATGAAGCCTTAGTCACATATTTAAACGGGCCTTTAAAACCATTCGAATGATCTTTTAGCCGAAGTAAAATAGCGTAGTCTTCTTCGTCGGTTTGTGTGACGTTTTCTTTTAAACTAGCAAAGCTTCCATTTGCGACATAATCAGTATATTCCCCGATCTCATCGAATGTTTTTTCTACCCAACCTTGAGGCAACTGACTCATACAACAACCTCGTCAGTATCCTCTGCTGCATCTAGTTCAACAAGAATTGACTGTAAATCAGTAATAGCACCAGCTAACTCTTCAATCGCCTCATTGATGAGTACATCCGGCTCTGGTAATTTAGCGGCATCTTCAATGCTGTCGTCTCGTATCCAAGCTAAGTCTAATGAGTCGTCTTTGGCTGTGATTTCTTCGCGAGTGAAGCAACGCAAACGACAAGTGTCTACATTACCGATTTCACTTCCGTTTTTATGGTTATCAATAAATGCTTGGCGCTTAGCTTCATCGACTTGAGTCAAATCGCTGCCAACCGCTTCGTAAAACTCGTCAAAATGCGCTTTAGTTAAAACGGTACGCTTACCAAATTGCGGCATATTGGCACGTAAGTCATATACCCATACTTTCTTGGTATTGCCCTTATCTTTGGTAATATCCGTAGGTTTATCAAAAAATAGCACATTTGTTTTCACACCTGCGGCGTAAAAGATGCCTGTTGGTAATCTTAAAATGGTGTGCAGGTTACATTTTTCCATCAGGTCGTTGCGAATTTTACGACCTGTTGAACCTTCAAATAATACGTTGTCTGGCAACACCACTGCGGCGCGACCACCTGGCTTTAACATGCTGTGGTACATTGTGTGCAAAAACGCTAACTGTTTGTTGGATGTGTAGTGAACAAGGTCATCCCTTGTCGGTACACCACCACCTTGCTTGGTGCCAAAAGGCGGGTTAGCGAGTATTAAACTCGCTTTTGGTAATGCTTTACCTTCGTTTGATAGGGTATCGCCAAATAATACGCCAGCGTTGGTGTCATCTACCGCTAAATCATGCAACATCAAGTTCATCATTGCTAGGCGGCGAGTATCAGGCACTAGCTCCATACCGAAGAACGTACCATGTTGGTATTTGTTGTAAGCCGCCTCGTCGAGCATTTTGATGTCATTATTCTTTTCGATTTCATGATGAGCAGCAATCAAGAACCCGCCTGTCCCAGCCGTTGGGTCTACTATGACATCATCAAGGTTTGGCTTCATAAGCTCCACCATGACTTCAATCAGTACACGCGGCGTAAAATACTGGCCTGCACCGGATTTCTTCTCGCTGGCGTTAATTTCCAGCAAGCCTTCGTACATGTCGCCTAACCCTTCGTGTTTGGCTGAGTACCAATCTAGATTGTCGATTTCAGTTACCAACTTGTTCAGAGTGGCGGGTTTACGAATACAGGTAGAGGCATCAGCGAAAATGGCTTTGGTAATTAATGAGCCGTGAGAGCCTAAATGAATGAGTAGCTTCTTGTATTCTTCTAATCGCGTTGCCGCGTTAAAGTTTTCAATATCAGTCCAGCGGTAGCTTTCTGGGATATGTTCGTCTTGGCCTGTTTCTTCCACCATTTTTAAGAAGATAAGGTAAGTCAGCTCATTCAGGTATTCGTGGTATGTAACACCGTCGTCGCGCAACAAGTTACATAGGTTCCAGAGTTTATTAATTAAATCTTGTGTGCTCATTTAGTTTCTCTTGTTTAAATTCTTTGCTTTTCATTTGGGGCGGTTTAAAAACTGTGATGTTAAACCGCCAAGTCATGCATCAATAATATGATCTATAGATTATATAGGATTAGGCCGATTGCTGTTGTTCACCCTGTGACCAAATAGCCCGATTAAACTGGTTGAGTATATCGGTTACGGGTTGGTCAAATAACTTGGTGGCACGCTTGATGCCGCCCATGTTTTTAAAAATACCTTCGTTAAGGTTGCTTTCATCTACCACTACGTTGGCTTTAATTTGCCCAGCGATGGTTTCAAGCCATTCTCGTTGTGGTGTTTTCCACGGTTGGCTTGAGAGTATTTTATCTAGTGCTCTATCGACTCTTTTGTCATAAGGCTCCAATGCTTCACCAATAGCGGCTTGACGAATATGACCAATAATTCGAGCGGCGATATCTTCGTTTTTAACTTCTTTCCAAGCTTCTTTTAAATCTTGCTCTCGGAATTCGTTTTTTTCTAGTTCCAAGGCTAGCTCTTTAAGGCTATCGCGTGATAGTTCCCACGGGCGCTGAATGACGGTTTGGATTGCGACCATGCGGTTGCTGTTGGCATTCACAAAACTAGAAAAGGCTGTTAAATAATCCTCTGGTTTTTGACCGCTACCGTAACCTGTAGATGTGCCAGTGACTTCATCTTCATGAGTGGAGATCACAACGGTGTTGCCACCTCCGCCTGTGCCAGATATTTTCAAATCGAGTAGTTCGCCTAAACCAGGATGATTCACAAACCAATCGGAAACATCAGTCAACTTCATGCTTTTCAACTCTTGAGCAAACTCTTTAGGTGGCTTACCAACAATGCGCTCAAAGTCTGAGCTTTGTTGTGGTGATAGATAGTTCTTTTTGCTTTGTAACTTTGCAAGAAACTGGTCTCTTGCCAGTTGTTGCAGTTTAGGATCTGAACTGCCTGCTATTTCGGTTTCAAGCTCAGTGAAGGTGATATCTACTTTGGTAACAACAGGCTTCATGCTATTGACCTTTTCTAGCTGCTTGTAGATATCTACAGCATCGTATATGCGAAAACGCTCTTTTGATATTTCATCACAACGGCGAGTTGCGCGACCAAGCATTTGTTCAAATAAAATACGACTGTTTACTCGGCGTAAAAACACAAGATTACATATTGATGGAACGTCTACCCCTGTTGTCAATAAATCTACCGTAACAGCGATATTAGGTAGTCGATCATTTTTATAACGGCGAATTTTCTCTAATGGTTTATCTGATGCGCCTGTGATTTTTTGAATAGCATCATCTTCTATTTCACCGTGATATTCTTCACATGCGTCTTTTAACGCTTCAACAACTTCATCAGCATGTTTGTCTGTTACGCAAAAAATTAGCGATTTCTCTAATGAGTATGGGTTCAGAGAATCGCTTTCGATTAACCATTTACATACTTCTTTTGTAAATTCAGGCGCAATCACCTTACGATTAAACTGAGCAACTTCAAAGCTCAGCTCATCAGGCGTATTGATTAATTCCAATTCTTGAGTTTGAGGGTCGTATACCTGCACAGGTTCATTGATAGCGTACTTGATACCTTCGGTATTTAACTTAGTGTGAATACGAGTTGGCGGTAAATGATCAACAAGATAACCATCTATTACCGCCTCGGTATAAGTATAAGTAAATACAGGGTCACCAAAGATATCTTTTGTATGTAATGCTGGGGTAGCGGTTAATCCCACCTTAAAGGCATCAAAGTATTCGATAACCGCACGGTACTTAGACATGTAATCTTTCTGATCACGGAATTTAACTTCCGTTTCACTTAGTTCGCGATCAAGTAGATAACCCCTATGACATTCATCAACAACAATGCAGTCATACTGACCAACACCTGGTTTAGCGCCATCATCTGACGGGTACATAATCCGTTTCACTAAACCTTGTACTGTAGCAACGTGAACTTTGGTATCATCTTCTGGAATTGCTTTTGGCGCTTTTTCTGGCTCGATACCTAACACTTCGAAAGTATCGGCAAAGGTATTGAGGTTTTCCATTCGAACCTCACCAAAATCTACTGTCGCTTGAACGCCAAGCGCACTTCGATCAACTAAGAACAGAATTCGACGAAAACGTTCTGCTTTTAATAAACGATAAACTAAAGCAATACAGGTTTTTGTTTTGCCTGTGCCTGTTGCCATTGCCACCATTGCTTTGTCTTTCCCACCCTTAATGGCTCCTTCGACACTTAAAATGGCCTGTTTCTGATAGTCACGAAGTTTAAGTTCGTAATCAAAGTTCATGTCATCAAGCTCGGCATTAGCTTGTTGTGGTGTTTGACGTAGGTAGGTTTTAATTTCTTTTGGAGAATACCAGCCCTTTAATGCTTTACGGCGGTTGGTGTTATCTCGAACATCTAGAAACCAAATACCACTTTCTTGCTCAAGTTGCTTTAAATATGCGCGGCCGTTAGTGGCGAAGGTAAGTGGCACGTTGAAATCACCGTGTTGCGTAACTTCAACATCATCGGATAACTGCTCTATACCACTTGCATATCTTTTAGCTTGATCAATTGCTCCGTAGACATTCTTGGCGGTCTTTTTTGCTTCAATCACTCCAACGAGTGTCATACCTATGAAAAGCGCATAGTCTGCGGGGCCTGATTTAGTAGGCCACTCGGCAATAGCTTTATTTTTATTAGGTTCTGGGCGTGTACCTTTTGCATAGCGTAAGTTTTCAGTATCAGCTTCCCAGCCTGCATCAACCAACTGTTGATCGATAACAACGCGGGTTTCTGCTTCATCCATTTCAAAAGGAGATTTTTCAATACGCTTAAGTTCAGCTGCTTGTTCTTCTTTAGGCTTAGCTTGGAAGGATTTAATAAATTCTTGGTTCGCAGCTTCTGCGGCTGATTTATATTTCGCAGCTTCTTTGTCACTTTCAATTGCTAGCTGTTCCCACAAAGCTTTGTCTGCGGCCATCTTCTCAGCACGTTCATGTTCGGCTTTCGCTTTTTCAGACTCTATGTGACTGAGTTCTTCAGCCGTTTTAATACGTTCAGAGCTTCGTTGCGATTCTGTTTTAAGTTGCTCTACTTGTTCTTCGAGTTGTCGGACATACTCAGATGGGTCTTGTGGTTTTACAAATTTTTTAATTTTAAAACCTTTAGCAGCGGAACCACCAAAAGTGATGTGAAACCACATTGCCAAAGCATGGCCAACCATTAATGACTTTAGTGCGTCTCGGTGGCTACTACTGGTAAATTCATGACTGGCGGTATTACCAAGTTTGCGAATAGTGTGGAAAGCATCTCGAACATTATCGTCGAGGCGAAGGCTATAATCTAGATCACGAAGTAGGTCTACTTGCTTGATATTACTTCCAGATTCGACACCGATGCGGGCAGCAATGGATTGGGCGATAGCTTCACCGAGTTGGCGCATGTTGAACAGCGTTGTATTAGGAAAAGGACTAAAGTTGCGCTCAGCTGACTCAGCTAAATTAAATAGCCAGTAATCGTGCTTTTTCAAGAATTCGAAATTGCTTGTGCTCTCCATAGTTTAATCCCTTTTGCTATTCTTATGCCCTATTGAGTCGATCTGAAAACTTAGTCCATTTATCAAAAAGATAATAACTGATAGTTATAAAAATGTCTTTAAAACAGAGATTAAAAAAGCGACTCATTATGAGTCGCCAATAGTTATACTTCTGTACTTTTAACAATACTATTCCAACGCCATGAAGCAGCCTCAAAGTAGTCATCTGGTGGTAACAAAAAGTATTTTTCAAATTCGTTAGCCCAAAGTTGGCAAAAGCTTTCTATTTCTTCGATGTAGAAAATTAAAATCCCAAACATTAAATCACCGTATTCGATATATTGACTGTGAACATTTAGATGGTCACCAACCATAGTTTTAGAAATTGATATTCCGGTTATCTTACCCACAGCATCTCTGTGAATATATAAATATCTGGAATAGTCTAAAATTAGTGGTTCACCATCTGCACTGATGACATTCGCAAGCCATAAGCTTGTTGAAATTGTCTCAAATGGTGCTTTTGATGCTCTGGTTAATTGCTTAACGAATTTGATTTGTTGATTTTGGCTCATTTTTATCTCCAGTTTTGAACTCGGAGATAAAAAGGCTCCAACTGAGGAAATTATTGATCTTTAGAGAAGTTAAGCTCTAATTGTTTCTGATCTTCAGTCCATAAACTTCCTTTGTGATCACAAATACTTGTTAGGATTGCTCTGACTATTGGTAACTCCTCACTTTCAACACCTGCACCTATGTATTTCACCAAAAGTACATCTATATATTGGTTTTTATCGGTCAATTTCAATTCGCAAATTTCATCATGAAAATCCATAAACTTGTGACTTAAGTCTTCAAACAGTCCGGCGACAACTGCTGCATTTATTTGCGTATTATTCATAGTAGTTATTCCTTATTAAGTTAATTTCAAACTTAAAAAGGCGTACTTAAGGAAAATTTTCATAGTGTGTAGCTAATTAGTTTTGAGTTCATAAAAACTAATATGGAGAACACTATGAATATTGAATCGAATGATAATGTTGTTGAGCTTTTTAGTAGCCCTCCACCAATTTGTCAGGATGAGGACTTTCTGACATTTTTAGAAAACGGTGAGGATTACATAATTTATGTGCGTAACTACACCGCCTCGCAAGAAGTAATTCTAATAAGCAATAGTGTGATGAATAGGTTGCCTGTTGAGCATCGTCCAATGACCAATGTGCTTTTTGCTTGCAACTTTCACGTACTCAAACAATTTGAGTCAGAGATTCGTCAATATATTCTTCTAGAGTCAAACTCGTTAAGCCTCTTTTACCATTTCTTTGGATGCGGCTTAAAAGACTTCTGGAAGACAATATAAAACTGAGCCAGCATTATTTGCTGGCTTTCTTTATATCGAAAAATATCCCACTCATGAATCTATTTAATAATAGCTATCGTTGGAACGACGAATATTTATATCCGAACTAATGAAGTAGCATACCCACCCGCCTGTATTAATCTAGCGGGTTTTCTATTATCGCTAAGAGCTGGCTCAAATTTATTCCTAAATTAGCGAATGAGAGTAAAATTCTATCTTGCTGCACATATTTTTCAAAGCGACTGATATGCACAACTCTTTGTTCAATAGACCATTTTTTAAACTTCTTAGCGTCGATATTTGCATAGAGTAGATTGATTGCTTTTTTATTGAATTGGTCAGTCAGCTCTTCTTTAACTGCTGCATAAATAGTTTCAAGATTAAAGAACTCTTCGTGCTTGATATGATTTAACATTATTAATAGAAGTTGTTTTTCACTTTTGTGTTTAGTCGTTTGATAACTGAGATTGGTGGTTGTTTCGATTGAGAAAAGCTCACATGCATCATTCCTATTCATTCTAGAATCAATTATATGGCTTTTAACTATTTCTCGACGCCGCTCAGTCGTAAATACCTCTTTGAACCACCTTTTAGATGCTTCCAGCATTTTCCTACTCGACTTAAGCTCTTTCTTCAAAGCCCGATTTTCTTGCTCCAAAGCGATAAATGATTCGATCTGCAACAGATTCATACCACCATACTTTCTTTTCCAACTGTGAAATGTCGCTTCAGGAACTTGATTAGCCCCGCAATATTGAGAAATCGAAGTATCTTTTACACAATTTAAGTGATGATGTATTTGCGTTGGTGAATAATGCTTACCCATTTACTCTATTTTATAACTTTCAATATAGGTTATATTTTCACATAAAAATAAGTTAACTCAATAAAAATAAGCTATTAAACGACACGTATTTCTATTTTTGTAAAAGCGCAACAGTTGCTGTGTTTGTTTCTGCTTATTAGACACATCATTAGAGCAGTTTTAGACATTAGAGTAATTGCAGTAATGAAAATGACATTAGTTGAAATGCTTGAGAGGCAATTTCAAAGTTCGCATATATCAACAGACACCATCGCTTCTCAGTTCTTTAATATTAAAAGAAAAACGTTAAAAAATTATATATCAAACAATAAGATAACAGGCGAATTTGCAGAGCAGTTAATCGCTGGAACAGTCTCTGTAAGCACGCTTGCTAAATATATTGAAGATTCAAGAGTTAACGAGAAGAGTATGTAATATGAATAAAGTGACCTCGATCGAAATGTCTGAAATGAGTCATTTCTCCAACCATTTGCTAACCATGTCTTTGTTCTCAATGTTTAATGCAACCTTGGTTCCATTTGCTGATGTTGCAAGAGAAATATTTGGCTGGCAACACAAAAAGACAGCTGAGTCGAAAATAGAAGAACTGATGGCCGAGGGTCTGATATTTGTGCAATTTGAGTTAACCGAAAATAAGAAGAAGCACTTTGTTTTGGTAGAGGATCTAGCCAAATTTATTATGTCTAAACGAACTGTGACTATATCATCGCTTGAAAAAATGCCACCGTGAAATAAGGTCTAAGTGTATCAAGGGGTATCTTCAGGTTTAATTGATTTCAACCAATTAAGCCTGAAGTAAGTATGTCATTAAGGGTTGCAATACTTATCGTGTAAATTTATAGCTTAATAGTGCGTATCCCGTCTACTTTTTGAGTACCAGGACCGCCATTTCCATAAGAAGAGATATCTGCATATATAATTTCTCCTGTAATTTCTTTACCAGAGTGAATAATGCTGACTGAACATTCTTTATACCCTTCAGAATAAAAATACATTGATATAAGGTTTTTTGGTGCTTCAAGCACTTTTTCCATGCTAGAGCAATTATCCGCTACCTTTACAACAGTTACATTATATTTTTGTTTTGCCGTTTGTGATGGGGTTACTAGCTCCGTTGAAACCGCTGAGAAACTCATAAAAGAGATTATTGAAGCCACCGTTATTATTTTTTTCATTCCATTAATCCATATTGTGTATATTTAGGAAATATCGAATTTTAATGAAAATCACATGAAGTACAACAGGTTATAAATATAAAACTAGAGTCCTTTATAATCGTAATAGTTATTTAGAGTTTTGTGTGAGTATTTCGCAATCGAAAACTGACCACTTGCAAAAATGGAATTTTTAAGCAAAATGAGGAATGAAACATCCCCAGTGATGGGGGGTCATATAGGGGAACTTTTTATTAACGCTTCCTGTAAGGCTGATATTTAAAGAGTTCTAGGCGAGCACAATCCCAATCAAGCATGGGTGCAACAGAAAAACGTCTGTTTAACGTTGGATTATCTAATGTGCGTTTTTGCAATGTAAAAGCCTCGGGGATTATAAGTAAATACGCCCATAAAAAGGCGCTGTATTTTACACAAAAGCCTAATTAGCATCAATGTTAGCTGTATATTTGTAAACCAAAATAATGCGCGATACCGTTGAGTATATTTGTAACTGCCACAGAGCTTAAAATTAACCCCATGATTCTACTTATAATACTTGCGCCACTGTCGCCTATTAATTTATGCACATGATTTGCGAGTAACAACAGCACAAGCACAACAACTAATACAACCAACATCATCGACGATGTAGTAACTTGCTCAACCCACGTGTATTCTTCGTTACGGGTCATCAGTACTGCGCCAAGCATGGCGCCTGGGCTTGCTATAGAGGGAATGGCTAGCGGAAAAATAGCGGTTTCTGTGCTGTCGCGCACACTTTTAATCTCAGACTCGGGCTTACTTTCACCAAAAATCATTGAAAGCGCAAAAATAAGCAGGACTATGCCCCCCGCTATTTGAAACGCCGACAGCGGTATTTCTATTGCATTTAATAGCTGCTCACCGGCAATAACAAAAAAGAGTAAAACCACAGCGGATACACCCACGGCTTTAAAAACAACTTTTCGTTTAAACTTTTCATCTTCCCCACGTGTCACAGCAATAAATACAGGCACTGTACCTATAGGGTCTATCACCGCAAAAAAGAAAATAAATATAGCTACCAGTTCATGCATTAATGGGGTTCCTAGATAAAAAGTGTTTAATAAAAACGCTGCAAGTACAACACAGTATGTTAGTATATCACGGTAGCGTAAGGATAAGAGAATGATGAATATAGAATCACTCGTAAGTAAAGCAAAACAAGTTTGTGACAACCGTGGTGCGCGTTTTACGCCTATCCGCGAAAAAGTATTTCGCCTATTAGCTAGCGCCCAAGGCGGCGTTGGGGCGTACGATTTACTTGAACAATTAAAAGTAACAGAAACAGGCGCAAAACCTGCAACAATTTACCGTGCGCTAGACTTTTTATCAGAGCTGGGCTTTATTCACAAAATAGAAAGCACCAATGCATTTATGCTTTGCCATCACTTTGATCATATTCATCCTGTGCAGCTATTAATTTGTGACAGTTGTGGCTTTGTAAAAGAGCTGCACTCTACGGTTATTTCTCACGAGCTAAACAACTTAGCAGCAGAAAGCGGCTTTGTTGTATCAGGGCAAACTATTGAAGCACACGGTAAGTGTGAGTCTTGTAGAAGCTAAACCCAAAGTTTGTTTTAAAGCTATACTCATATTTAGATAGCCACTTTAGCACCAATTTTAAGAGTACCTAACATGAATGTTGAGTTCATTAATCCATTTTTATCTTCTTTGATCAATGTGTTATCTACAATGGCACAAACCGAGTTAAAACCAGGTAAGCCGCGTATAAAAACAGACGAAGTCGCCTGTGGCGATGTATCTGGTTTAATTGGCATGGTGGGCGCGCAAACTCGTGGCTCATTTTCAATTACCTTTGATGAAAACTTAGCTCTGACCATCATGGAACGCATGCTTGGTGAGCGCCCTGACAACATAGACGATGAAGTAACTGATATGGTTGGGGAAATTACTAATATGGTTACCGGTGGAGCTAAAAACTTACTCGGCGAAAAAGGCTATGACTTTGATATGGCTACGCCAATTGTAGTTGCAGGTAAAGGCCACACCATCACACATAAAAGTAAGGGCAAAAAAATAATCATGCCATTTAGCTGTGATGCAGGCGATGCAAATATAGAAGTTAGCTTTGATAAGTTATGAGCTGGCAACAAACTCAAATAACTTTAAAACCGCGCGCTCGAGGATTTCATTTAATTGATGATGAAATACTCGCGCAGCTGAGCGAGCTGGCTAATTATAAAGTTGGCCTATTACATTTGTTTATTCAGCACACATCGGCAAGTTTAACCATAAACGAAAACGCCGATCCTACAGTGCGCATGGATATGGAAAGCCACTTTAACCATTTCGTTCCTGAGCGCCAGCCTTACTATCGTCACGATTACGAAGGTGATGATGATATGCCAGCCCATATAAAAACCAATACGTTAGGGTGTGAATTAAGTATTCCTATAAGCAATGGGCGCTTAGCGCTAGGTACATGGCAAGGTATTTACTTAGGTGAGCATCGCGACGCTGGCGGTGCAAGACGTATTATAGCGACCTTGCAAGGCGAAACCTTTTAACCTTGTATTGACCTCCCCTCCCTAGCTTTTACCCACGCCACTTCGCATTATTTAAAACCCTTTATATCGCGCGGCGGCATGCGGCCACTCGTGCGTTTAATATTTATAAATAATTTTCGTAGGTATTAATCAGATCAAAATATTGTTTTAAAGAAGTGTTTATTTTAGTGAGATATTTAGAGAGATTGGAGCGGCACACGAGGCTCGAACTCGTGACCTCGACCTTGGCAAGGTCGCGCTCTACCAACTGAGCTAGTGCCG
>NZ_JALNTH010000116.1:0-599 GCF_023161935.1 Pseudoalteromonas sp. 2CM28B | reverse complement strand
TGGGCTTCTTGGATAACTTTGGCATTGTAACTCTGGCCTTCTAATTTAAGTACCGCAGGAGAATCAATTGATAAATTCAGCTTTTTATTTGGAGAAACTTTTGCTTCAACCCATAGTTGTTTTTCATCTGCTAACAACATTACTGAATCACCAGCATCAACACGTTGCCCTTGGATAAAATCGTCTTGAAGTACAACCCCTTCACGCTGAGCAATTAATGTATATTGCCCAAACGCTTTTATGTCTTTGTTAGAAATGCCATCTATTGCTTTTTCAGTTAACCCTAAAGCAATAAGCTTCCCGTAACTCGCATTGTATGTAGTCTCTGCTTGTAATAATCTACTTTCACTCACCGTCTTGTTACCCAGCTTTTTCACACGTTGCCATTCGGTTGAAGCGATTAAATAGTCAGCCTGTGCTTGTGCCATTGCTTCACTAAATAATGTAACTAACTTCTGACCTATTTCTACATGCTCTCCAAGCGCTGCATGGCGACTAATAATGACTGACTCTGTACGTGGCGATACCACATAACTTTTATAGCCATTAGCTTTTATTTCGCCAGGTGCATATACGGAGCTAAATTGATATTCAGGCTT
>NZ_JALNTH010000115.1:0-605 GCF_023161935.1 Pseudoalteromonas sp. 2CM28B | reverse complement strand
TTCCCCTCAGTACTTGCTGTGACCTTGATGTCGACAAGAACGCATTTAATATCCGATGCAGCGTTTGGCCCCATTACTCAAAGTGAAATTCATTATGCTCAACAGCTTGTTGGCTCAGCACCTGAATATTCATTGACGCTATTTGATAGAGGTTTCTTTTCGGCTGAACTATTTACGAGCTGGCAAGGCGTTAGCGAAAACCATCATTGGCTTACACCCATCAAAAGCAAAATGCGCTATGAAATAACGGAGTCATTTAGCGATTACGACCACTTAATAACAATGCCTATTTCACCACAAGCTAAGAAATCAGCCCCTTACCTAGGTGATACATGGCAAGCAAGGCTTATTCAAATTCCGACACCTAAAGGGGAAATAAAAGGGTTCATCACCTCATGCGCCTGTCCAGAAAAGTACCCGCTGAAAGCGCTACTCGATGTGTATTGGCAACGATGGGAAATAGAGCGAGGCTATGGTGAGCTCAAGCAGTATCAACTATCAAATAAACCAGCATTACGGAGCCTGAAACAGGAAGGTATTTATCAAGAGCTCTGGGGTATTCTGACATCATATAATATCGTGAGACTTGAAATGGCAGAGATGGC
>NZ_JALNTH010000114.1:0-608 GCF_023161935.1 Pseudoalteromonas sp. 2CM28B | reverse complement strand
ACGCCTTCTGGTAACTGTACGTCACCTGTTACGTCAGTTGTACGGAAGTAGAACTGTGGACGGTAACCTTTGAAGAATGGAGTATGACGACCACCTTCATCTTTCGAAAGTACGTATACTTCTGAAGTGAATGTAGTGTGTGGCTTGATTGAACCAGGCTTAGCTAGTACTTGACCACGTTCAACGTCTTCACGCTTAGTACCACGTAAAAGTGCACCAATGTTCTCACCAGCACGACCTTCGTCAAGAAGCTTACGGAACATCTCAACACCAGTACAAGTAGACTTAGTCGTCTCTTTGATACCAACGATTTCAACTTCGTCGTTCACGTTGATGATACCAGCTTCAACACGGCCAGTTACAACAGTACCACGACCTTGGATTGAGAAAACGTCTTCGATAGGCATGATGAATGGCTTATCGATGTCACGCTCTGGCTCTGGAATGTAAGAATCTAGTGCTTCTGCAAGCTCTACGATTTTAGCTTCCCATTGCTCTTCGCCTTCAAGTGCTTTAAGTGCAGAACCTTGAATTAGTGGTAAGTCATCACCTGGGAAGTCGTATTCAGAAAGAAGTTCACGAACTTCCATTTCTACTAGCTCAAGTAG
>NZ_JALNTH010000113.1:0-612 GCF_023161935.1 Pseudoalteromonas sp. 2CM28B | reverse complement strand
TGGTGGGTCATGATGGACTTGAACCATCGACCAATGGATTAAAAGTCCACTGCTCTACCAACTGAGCTAATGACCCGCTCTGTGTCTAACTGCCATTAATTCATCCTGAAGCTTGGGACCGGCTCGTCGTCCTGACTCGCGTTCATAAGACTGCGAAACTTCGTTTCGGTTCTTATTCACCCAACTGAGCTAATGACCCGCTCTAAATTCTGTGTAGAATTAACATGCTGCGTAAATCCGCCGATTAAACCAATCTTTACTTAAATAAAGAATGGTGGGTCATGATGGACTTGAACCATCGACCAATGGATTAAAAGTCCACTGCTCTACCAACTGAGCTAATGACCCGCTCTGTGTCTAACTGCCATTAATTCATCCTGAAGCTTGGGACCGGCTCGTCGTCCTGACTCGCGTTCATAAGACTGCGAAACTTCGTTTCGGTTCTTATTCACCCAACTGAGCTAATGACCCGCTCTAAATTCTGTGTAGAATTAACACGCTGCGTAAATCCGCCGATTAAACCAATCTTTACCTAAATAAAGAATGGTGGGTCATGATGGACTTGAACCATCGACCAATGGATTAAAAGTCCACTGCTCTACCAACTGAGCT
>NZ_JALNTH010000015.1:0-148365 GCF_023161935.1 Pseudoalteromonas sp. 2CM28B | reverse complement strand
AAATGATAAGAATAGGATCTCCGCGTAGCGGCTTAGTTCAACAATTTAATAGTGCGCTCATCGCGCATATTTCTGCCGATATAACGCTCATTTACCTACTTTATGTAGTTTTAACAAATTACCTAAGACATTACTATCACAACGTTTTCTAAAATTTTTAGGTAGAGTTAAATGAACCAATATGCGCGCAGCGCTCATTTTCATGAATATATGCGCAAAGAGCAGTTTAACTAATCAATTAACGACGATATTTAGCCAATCTCAATGGCTGGTTTTCGCTCTTTACCAAATTTTACTTAAGCGCAGAAGACGTTGTAATCTTGCTAGTTATTTGTGATAACAAACTCGTGGTAGCCTTCTGTTTCAGGAGGATCAACTTTATCAACACGCATAACATTTAATTTAGCAAACAAACTATTCCAAAATTTTAACGCTAAACTATCGTTTAAATGAACTGCTACATGCCACTGATTTGTTTCAACAGGCATCAAATTTTGAATAACGAATTTAGCAATGCCTTGTTTTCGATATTTGGGTAGAATAAAAATATCAGCCAACTCAGGTATTTCTTTGCCAACGATCTCAGTTGGTTCTACGGTAGCAAAACCAGCAATTTGGTTAGAAACGAGTACAAGATAAATAATGCAGTCTTCCTCACCACGCACTACACATTCTAAATATTCTTCATCAATATCATAGCAACCATCTAAACCAACATCTTCTAAGTCAAATATACTCTGATGATATTGGTAAAACTGCCATAGCATTTTTATTGCAGCGATATCGATTGATTCAGCTTTTCGTATTGTAGTGTCCATTTTATACCTATTTCCTTATGTGTGGTTCGACATTAGCTTTTACTAAAGAGATGGAGATTCGCTAATAGTTATCTTTAAAAAACATCATGTTATTAAACAATAACTACTCGAAAATAACAACAAAATAAATTTTAAGAATGGATTGAAAAACCGCCTACAAGCTGATGGTCAAGCGGATAAAACTTCACGTCATACAGAAAAACTCTGGCTAACAGCTTCTCGCTCTTTGTCTAACTTCGCAAAAGTGTCAACTTTAGTCATTCAGGACTCTCTCGTTTATGCTTAAAAAGTTGTCGAAAATACGACAAGTGGGCTTTGTACGATATCACAATAACGTGCTCAAAAAGGTTAGCAGGCAAACACAAGGGAATAGACGAAGTGCATATTTTATTCAGGCGCTTAAATATAGAAATACCATTGTTAATTTAATAAGATAGGCTACAAATTTAGAACCTTAGTTTCTGTTTGCTTAAATTATTGAGTCGACCGTAACTCTTACCTCTGCGATCGAAGATGATATTTAAATTTACCAAAAACTGGCTCTCTCCAAATTTTGTTATGGTTGTTTTGTTCTCAATAATATCCATGATCTCTACCTATTATTTACATGACTCTGAGTCTGTAAAGATAAAGGCTGCTTTGTTTGTTTCTCCTTTTTTCTATTTAACAGGGCTCTATTACTTTTTGCATTTATTAACAACTCCCAATGAAATTACTTTAGGCAACAACAGTATTGAAATTGATGGTAAGGTTTATTCGTTAGGCTTAAATACTAAGTGTAGTGTTTTATTTAATAAAGCATCACAGGCTGAATTCGAAATAACCATAAATAATAAAAAGATTGTCACAACGTCTTTTTTTTATAAATGTGATTTTAATGAGGAAGAATTTATCAGCTATTACATTGATAATGAATATGTGTTTGCAGACTCAATGGCATTTAATTAATGGATAGTATCAAGCTGCCTTTAGTTAAATACACACCTGTCGGTTCCCGTTGATAGTACTAACAGAACTAAATTAGATTTTGCAGTGACGAGCTAAACTCATCCCTTATGGCTCATACCTACATGCTAAGTTTTGATCTAATAGTTAAAACTATATAAAACTCAGCACGTAAATTAAAGGTTATTGCTCATCGGCGTCGCGAATGCGTTCTTTACGTTCTTGCTCTTCATCAAAGGCGGCTTGAATTTCGTCAAGTACTGAGTCTACATCTGCCGCTTCGCTGTCGTCTTCAAATTCGCCACTGAGTTTTGAGTGCGGGGTTAAGTTAGCATCTGCAAACAGTACCCACATTTCTTTGGCATATTGCGTATGTAATAACGCCGGTGCAAATTGGCCATAATAGCGGCGCATGTTATTTACATCACGGGCAAACATCGCCTCGGCACTATTATTAGCAGAGGCGTTAACCGCTTGGGGTAAATCAATAATTACTGGGCCGTTGCTATCAACAAGTACATTAAACTCCGATAAATCACCGTGAATAATCCCAGCGCACAGCATGAGTTTAATGTAGTGCATCATTAATGTATGTTGCTCAATGGCTTGTTGCTCGGTTAAATCAACTGCACCAAGCTGAGGTGCAACATCGCCTTCATCATCGCTTACTAGTTCCATTAACAAAACACCGTCAATGCAGCCGTAAGTTTGCGGTACCCGAACACCCGCTAAAGATAAACGCGACAGCGCGTCAACCTCGGCATTTTGCCAAATTTCTTCTTCTAATTGACGGCCGTAGCTTGAACGTTTACCCATAGCACGGGCTTGGCGGCCACCACGTACTTTTCGCCCTTCTTGGTACTGTGCTGCCTTTTTAAAACTGCGCTTACTGGCCTCTTTGTATACTTTAGCGCAGCGAATGTCATCGCCACAGGCCACCACAAATACATCGGCCTCTTTACCGCTCATTAAACGGCTGATCACTTCATCAATAAAACCATCATCAACTAATGGCTGTAAGCGTTTAGGTATTTTCAAACGACACCCACTAAAAATACAGGGTTGGCTTTTTGTTTTGCTATGTGGTTCAAACGAGGCATACCTTTGGGGATTGAAGAAAGTTATAAATTATTAGTAAACTTTAAAGTTACATTTAATGACTAAATTACGCAGCTAGAATAAGCGACTACAGCTAAAAAGCCAACCGCCTTTTTTGCTTTTTAAACATTATTGAACAAGAGCCGAGATAAAACCAAAAAACGAGCACGGTTTAGCGTACTCGTTTACTTTATATTATTAAAAAGTGTTTAGAACTGCCACACCAAAGACGCCCAATAACGGCGGCCATCTTCAACATAGCCATACTCTTGCTCTGTGATCTCTTTATCAAGCAAGTTGTAAATTCCAGCACCGAGTTTAACATCATCAGTTAGCTGATAATTAGCGCCTAAATTCGCAATGGTATAATCAGGGGCAATTAAACTACTTTGTGAAGGCCCTGTGGTAGGCTGACTTTCTTCACCGCGATATTGCACACGTAACCATCCGCCTAACTTATCTGTTGGACGCCAATTTAAAGACGTTTGCAAACTATGTTTTGGTAGCTGATTAAGTGGGCTCCCTTTATATTCACCGGTTTTTTGCTCTGAATCGGTGTAGGTATAACTAGCACTCACATCAATTTCAGTTGAAATATCGTAATCTACTGATAGCTCAATACCTTGGGTTATGGCTTCATCCACATTAATGTACGTAGTTGGCATCGAGCCGAACTGATTTGGGCCATCTGTGCACTGCGTTAATGGGCATGCTATACGGGTTATTTTGTCATCAAATTCATTGTAAAAAACGGTTGTTGATATACTTAAATCGCGTCCAGAATCATAGTAAACACCCATTTCATAGTTAACTGATTGCTCAGGCTTTAAGTCAGGGTTACCATAAATATTCCCGCCACGACTCACTTGTCCCCATTGCGCGGTAGATTGACGAATATTTGGGGCCCGAAAACCGGTTGATATGCCGCCTTTAATGGTGATCAACTTAGATGCGCTATAAACACCATACAAACGTGGGCTCCAATGACCTGCAAAATTGCCATCATGATCGTAACGTAGGCCTGCGGTGAGCTTAAAGTCATCGGTTGCTGTCCACTCGTTTTCACCAAAAACAGACCATTGCTCGTTTTCTACATGGGTTAAGTCGCTGATTTTATTACTTGTATAATCATCCAATGACTCTTTTAAATAGGTCGCACCAAACGTAGAGTTATGATCACTAAATAGCGGTAAACTCCATGTCGTTTGAATGTCGGTATTTTCGACAAACATTTCACGTGAGTTATTATCAAACTTATCGTACTTAATGTAACTACGCGACGAGCCAAAGTCGTAAAAACCGTTGTGTGACATAGAGTATGTTTGTTGCTCATACTCAGTAGTTGCTGATTCAGGGCAGCCACGTCGACCACAGCTTTCACCTGGGGCAAGCGGGGCAACTGTTTTGCCGAGAGTTTCATCTAATGTTTGTTTTGCCGAGCCAAGTTCAAACATTAATTCGTGACTATCATTAGGTGTTAATGTGAACTTGGCTTTAACATTACTTTGCTCTTTTCCTCGAAATCCTGCAGTAAACTCATCTTCATTTCGCTTTGAAAACTGCCCATACAATTGCACGCCCAATAGATCTGGAATAATGCCTCCAGAAGTGAAAAAGCTGGCTTGGTTTATATCACCTGACTGACTTTGCTCTTGAATGGTGCTGTCTAAACGCAGTTCACCGAACCACTGCTCTGGCGCTTTACGGGTAATAATATTGATCACACCACCAATAGCATCAGAGCCATACAACGACGACATAGGGCCACGTATTACTTCAATACGTTCAATCGCTGAAATTGGCGGCGTCCAAGCACCTTCTACGCCTGGGCCATCACTATTAGGTCGTGTTTCTCTTGAGCTTTGGCGTTGTCCATCAATAAGAATAAGCGTGTATTGGCTAGCCATACCACGCAAGCTAATATCTTTTCTGTCGCCTCCGCCGGTCACTATTACACCCGGAATATCAGCCATTGCGTCGGTTAAGTCACGATAAAAGCGTTTTTCTAGCTGCGCTCTGTCGATAACACTAATGCTTGCGGGCGCCTCTTTGAGCATTTGTTCGTAGCCAGAAGCAGTGACAACCATTACTTCCATATCTTGTTTTTTTTCATCAGCAAAAGCAGGGTTAGCAATTGCAAAAGTACTTAAAATAAATGCAGTTACCGGCCTTAACTTACAACTTACCGTGTTCATGATATTTCTCCGTGACATTTAGCGTGCAAATGATAATAATTAGCGTTTGCGATAATAGTGAGAAGTTCCCTTTCTCACAACGTTATTTTTATTAAAGCTAATTTAAGTAAGGCTTAACGGTATGAGTGATAAGTTAACTAAAACCCTGAATATATTTGTTCGCACAGTACAAACGGGAAGTATGAGTAAAGCTGCCGCTGACCTTTTAATGACAACCTCTGCAATTAGCCAGCAAATAAAACAAATAGAGCAAGATGTAGGTTTGAGTTTATTTAATCGAAGCCCTCGAGAATTAACGCTTACCGAGGCGGGTGAACTGTATTATCAAAGTTGTTTACAAATGCTTGCCGTTGCAACAGCTACATCAGAACAATTACAGCATTTACAAAATTGCCCGAGTGGGCAATTAAAACTAGCAGCCCCTGTCGGTTTTGGAGGTGGGTTACTAAGCGAGCCTGTAAAGCATTTAATTAGCCAATTTAATGATATAGATGTGCACTTAACGCTTTCTGACGAACCCATTGATATGATCAGAACAGGTATAGATTTAGTGCTGGCGATTGGCCCTCTCGAAGACTCAAACTTAATTGCACGCCAGCTCGCTAGTTGGCCATTAATACTGTGTGTTCATAAAAATCATGTACTAGCACAGCAACCAAAAATCACACTGGATGACCTAAAAGCGCATAACCGCATTGCGCATATAGCTGTTGATCCGGCGCTTACGCACCTTACTCGCGGCGTAAATACAACACTACAAAAAGCGCGTATTACCATTAATAATATGCAAACTGTGATTCAATTTGTTCTCGATGAGTTAGGCTATGCTATTTTGCCTGAGCCTGAAGTACGTAATTTCTTAGCTACAGGAGAACTTTTAGAAATATGCACTGATTGGCAACTTCCCCATTACGATGTATTTGCTCTAACGCCTGCACGCGATACGTTAGCAGCAAAAACAAAAGCCGCAATTAAAGCACTTAACGCATCATTTTCAGCTATTTAAATAACCTAAGTTCAGATTAAATAACCTATGGCTTGTTTATAGCTAGTTAATTGCAAACAAAATTCCTACCTGCATCATTTAACTCCCCGCAATACGCTTCAGTTACTTAATGTTATTGCCTTTGGTTAAAGTTTATACTTGTAGTTTTTCTGTTATGTAAACGCAAAACAAGCATATAGCTAAGCGCTCATTCAGTAAGACTGCATTAGTATTAATACGTTGCGGCACGTTAATAAACACACGGTTATTAAACAGGAGTAAATTACATGGCAAGCACATCTAATAAGTCACACGAGGTTAGTAATGCACAATCGGCTTTATTAAACCCAGAGCACAGCATTCAAGTACGAGGCGCGCGTGTTCATAACTTAAAAAATGTGGATGTAAACTTGCCCCGTAATTCACTTGTTGTTTTTACCGGTATATCGGGCTCGGGTAAATCATCGCTCGCCTTTGGAACATTATTTGCCGAATCGCAGCATCGTTATCTTGATTCGGTATCCCCTTATGCACGCAGATTAATCGATCAGGTAGACGAGCCTGATGTAGATTCAATTGAAGGGCTGCCACCCGCGGTAGCACTGCAGCAACAGCGTGGTGCACCTTCGGTACGCTCATCGGTGGGTAGTGTAACCACTATTTCTAACGCGTTGCGAATGCTTTACTCACGCGCAGGCGAATATCCCAAAGGGCAAGGCATACTGTACGCCGATGCGTTTTCGCCCAATACGCCACAAGGCGCCTGCCCAGAGTGCCATGGTATTGGCCGTGTATTTAACGTAACCGAAGAGCTGTTAGTGCCCGACCCTACTAAATCAATTAAAGAGCGTGCTATTGCAGCATGGCCGCCGGCCTGGCAAGGTAAAAACCTAAGCCGTATTCTTACCTCGCTAGGCTACGACATTAATAAACCGTGGAATACCCTGCCTAAAAAAGCCCGTGATTGGATTTTGTTTACCGACGACACACCCACAGTGCCCGTTTTTCCTGAGTACACGCTTGAGCAAACCCAATCGGCGATTAAAAATGAAGAAAGCCCCAGTTACATGGGTACATTCATAAGTGCTAAACGCTTTGTTTTACAATCGTTTGCCAGTACGCAAAGCCCACGCACAAAAAAGCGCGTATCGCAGTATATGCAAATATCACAATGCCCGCAGTGCGAAGGTAAAAAGCTTAAAAAAGAGTCGTTGTCGGTTAAAATAGCAGGCCTTGATATAGGCGAAATTTCGCAATTAACACTCAATGAGCTAGCAGATAAACTAAGGTTTGCCGCTAGTAACCCCGCTAAAAGTAATGCTGCAAACCCCGAAAAAGCCATAGTTGCAAAGCGCATCACGAGCGACATTATTAAACGCGTTGAAGCACTCACCAAACTTGGTTTAGGGTATTTATCGCTTGAGCGTACTACGCCATCTTTATCAGCCGGGGAGTTACAACGCTTAAGGCTTGCAACGCAAATTCGCTCAAAATTATTTGGTGTTGTGTATGTGTTAGATGAACCCTCTGCAGGCTTACACCCTGCCGATACCCAAGCCTTATTAGCCGCACTAGATGAGCTAATAGCTGCTGGTAACTCCGTGTTTGTGGTTGAGCACGACGTAAGTGTCATTCGCCACGCCGATTGGGTGGTTGATGTAGGGCCAAATGCGGGCTCCCGTGGCGGTAATATTGTTTATAGCGGCCCTGTTGAGGGCTTAAAGCAAATTAGCAGCTCACACACGAGCCAATACTTATTTAAAATTAACGAATCTCAGCAAGCTCAAATTCAAAGTAAACAACGCCCAGCAAAAGCATGGCTTACGCTTAAAAATGTTGAGCGTAATAACTTACAAAAGCTTAATGTAGAATTTCCGCTTGGAGTTATTACAAGTGTTACGGGGGTATCTGGCTCAGGTAAATCAAGCTTAGTAAGCCAAGCGCTTGTTGAATTGATTTACGATGCACTAGGGCAAAAATCGCAGCCACAAATACCCATAGATGAAGCCGAGCTACTCGAGCAAGAACTCGATATAACAACCGGCGGACAAATAACTGGGGGCATTGAGCACATAAAGCGACTAATAACGGTTGATCAAAAAGCCATTGGCCGCACACCTCGCTCAAACCTCGCAACTTACACGGGCTTATTTGATCACGTACGTAAACTGTTTGCCAATACCAAAGAGGCAAAAGCACGTAAGTACGATGCCGGTCGTTTTTCGTTTAATGTTAAAAAGGGTCGATGCGAAAATTGCGAAGGTGTAGGCTTTGTAAGCGTGGAGCTGTTATTTTTACCTAGCGTGTATTCGCCTTGCCCTGTGTGTAACGCCAAGCGCTACAACCAAAAAACACTCGAGATTACCTATAAAGGTAAAACCATTGCCGATGTGCTTGATTTAACGGTGGAGTCTGCGCATACCTTTTTTGCCGATGAACCCGCTATTTTACGTGCGCTAAATGCGCTCTTACAAGTAGGCCTTGGCTATTTACGTTTAGGCCAACCTGCTACTGAGCTTTCGGGCGGTGAAGCCCAGCGCATTAAACTTGCCACTGAACTACAACGTACTCAGCGCGGCGATACGCTTTATATTTTAGATGAACCAACTACCGGCCTACACCCTAAAGATGTAGCCATGCTAATGGCGCAGTTAAATGGTTTAGTTGATACGGGCAACACCGTCATTATGGTTGAGCACGATATGCAAGTTGCCAGTAATAGTGATTGGGTTATTGATATTGGCCCCGGAGCCGGCGATGAAGGCGGCTTAATTGTAGCACAAGGTTCCCCCGAAAAAGTGGCAAGTGTAAAGGCGAGTAAAACCGCACCATTTTTACTTAAATAGTTAATAGATGACGCTTTTAGTTGTATAAAAGCGTCACCTATATATGGTAGTTAACGCTGAAAATAACGGCTCGAGATAGATTAATTATCCAAAGTTCAGGTTTACTAATACATCCCTTTTTTATCTTGGTAACCAATCTGAAATAGCTTTACCTATTTCGTGCGGTGAATCCTCTTGGATGTAGTGAATACCGCTTACGGTTACCTCAGTTAGGTTTGGCCATGTGCGCACAAAATCTCTTGCGTAACCAACTAAAAAAGCACCCGGTTCAGCATTAATAAATAGCTTAGGAATATCGTGAGAGTTAGCTAAATAGCTCGCATAGCTTTTAACTAAAGCCACGGTATCGGCAGGCTCTCCAGCAATGGGCAGTTGGCGAGGCCCTGCTAAAATTGCACGGCGATCTTCTCCTGCATTTATAAAGGGTCTGCGATACTCATCATGCTCTGCCTGCGTTAATTTGCGTGCAATGGTCGCTGGTAATATTGTTTCAATAAAAAAGTTGTCATCAAGCACCATTTTTTCACCCTCAGCTGAGCGCATAGTGCTAATGGGTCCGTGCAAATCTTTAGGAAAATCGTCCCATGTTGGAAAGTCAGTAACAATTGCTTCCATAAACGCAATTGCTTTTACAGCATCACGATGTGTATTAGCCCAGTTAAAACCAACGCCTGAACCCCAATCATGCAGCACCAAGGTAACGTTATTATTTACACCCAACGCTTCTAAAAGTGCAAATGTGTATTTGCTGTTTTCAGCAAGTGAGTAGCTGCCCTCATGGGTGTTATCTAACTTTTGCGAATCTCCTAATCCAATCATATCGATAGCAATTAAACGCCCTTTTCCTTGCAAATAGGGCATAACGTTTCGCCAAAGGAAGCTAGATGTAGGGTTACCATGTAAAAAAACAATAGGATCACCTTCGCCTTCATCTATATAAGCCATTTTTTTATCTAATACAGTTTTAAACTTTTTTGCATAACGTAATGTTTCTGAATCATTTTTCATTTAATTATATCGCTTTATTTAACTGATGAGCTGGCGGTAAATCCTCGCTCATCTAATTTGTGTAATATTCGAAGTAGATTAACTAATTTCGAGTTAATATACATGACTGAGTCATACAATAAACGAACGGGCTTAATTTGTCACTATATTTATATGATCTAATCACATATAATTAAATTTATGAAAAATGAAAAATATATATCAAATTTAATCGGCACGTTTGCTACTTCTGTTTCTAATGACATTGAAAAACAGATTGCCGAATTAGGCGGGCGAAGCCTAAGCCACGAAGCGGCACTGGTCACTATTTACAATCATCCGAATGAAACCATTGATGTACTAAGCAAGGTTTTAGGCTTAACGCATTCTGGTGCTGTTAGATTAATAAATACACTTGAAAAAGAAGAATTTGTAGAAAGGCGAAAGTCAGTAAAAGATGCCCGCTCTGTTGTTTTATGCGTAACGGATAAAGGAAGCCAAAGAGTTGAACTAGTACTAGCCAGCAGAGAAACAGCCACCTCTAAAATACTAAACAACTTTAATGATGAACAAAAACAACGCTTTTTAAGTTTGATAGAAGTAGCACTTGGCAGCCTAACAAACGAGCAGGTAGAAGCACGTAAAATATGCAAATTATGTAACGAAGGTGTATGCCGTAAACAAGGCTGCCCGGTAGAAAACTCAATTAAGTAACTAATTACTTCATGCATCTGCCCACTATAAACGTATTAAATTATTTGCTTTAATACGTTAGCGCTCAAAGTGTTAGCTCTTTAAAAAGCGTTCTATTTTAGGTTTTACCGTAACCGACATAACAAGCATTAATATTAAACCAATGGGTAGCGCGGCTAATAACCCCTCTACCCACGCTGTATAAAATAAGCGAGTATTAGCAAAGCCAATATTATTAGTAGCGGTAACAAACGCCATTAACAACTCCATGTTCAGCGCCATAAAAACACTAATCACTAAATTACGTTTTAGCTCGCTTGCTGTTGGTAATAACTTAGTCACAAAAACATTCATAAAAGCAGTCATTGCTAAGCCTATTGGCGCCATAATCAGTACAGCACTTAAAAACGAGGTAAACCAATCCATATAAAAATGATCAGTTATGCCTACATTTGTATAAGTCATAATATAAGTAAGAGAACCGCCAACAAGTGTGATCATCATGACCATAACCAGTATTTTGTATATAACAGGTGTTTTTTTAAGCGCAACAGGCACATAGTTTATTAAAGCAGGCGTATTCATTAAATAGATAACACTTCTAACATAGATGATAAAGTCACCTATATCGAATTAATTGACAATGTCAACTTTATTTGGTTAATTTGGTCGTCAAAACTTAAAAGTAGTGGTGGCACTCAATGCAGCCACTACTTTATGAAAATTTGAATTTATTCTGATTTATTAGCTATTTTTTGAAGATTTTCATGAATTTTAAATAATACAATTAACAGCTCACACCAGATACGCGCACCAATCGCCCCACCAACAATGATAGCCAAACCACTGATGACGCCACCACCAAACTTAGCAAACATTGTAGTAAGACCTGAAATCAAAGTCCCTATTAAAATTAACCAATAAACAAATGTAATTATTTTTGGCGTTAACATTGAATCAAAAAAGAATATATCTTTCATTTTAGTCCTTTAAAACTCCGTATAAGAATACTAGCTTAGCGGAGTTATAAACTAAGCTAGTAATTTAGAATTTTTATTAGTTATTTAAACTATCTAACTCTTTTTCAAGATCTTTCATTGCTTTTTGGGCTTTAAACTCTTCGTAGAGCGCTTCACGTGAACTTGGATCTAAACGCTTACCAGATTGAGCTACAAGGTTATTAAATGTTTCTTTTGTATTGCTCATTACAACGAATGTACAAAGCTGCTTTACCCCGTCTAATTTCGCAAATGCCACTTCTTGTGGCACAGCACCCACAAGGCTTTGCTGTGCAACTTGTTTGCTTACTTGCTCAAAAGTTCCGCCAACATTTAGCTCATCATTACTTTGTGCTTTACGTTGATATAGCTTGTCCATAACGCTTGCTTTAATCTGTATTTGCTGAGATAAATCAGCGCGAGCTGCTGCAATAGCTTGCGCTCTATCGGTAGACATACTGCCAGACCAAGGAACGCATGATGACGATGCTAAACCTTTATCAGAGACAGGTAATAACACCCAACTTGGTACTGAATCATTTTTTGCTAATGGTGCCGACTGTGTGTTTTCAGTGCTTGAACACGCACCTAATGCTAAAGCGGCTATAACGGGTAAAAACTTTTTCATTTTAAATTCCTTTCAATTGCTTTTGATAATAAGCGGTGCGTTTTACCACTTTTTGTAGATAATTACGGGTTTCTTGCGCAGGTAAATTGTTAACCATTAAGGTATAAATTTTCTCTGCAGACATTGAATTAGCTGCAATACTCGCCTGATTAAGTGATTTAGAGCCACTCAGCGTTTTGGCTACGTTGCCAGGGCCAGTATTATAAGCGGCTATACTCATGAAAATTCTTGATTGCGCATTACGCACATTTTTAAAGTAACGATTACTTAAAATATGCACATAAGTGCTGCCTGCCTCTACGTTATTATCAGCCTGAAATAAATACTCAGGGCTAAGTAATAGCGGTTTACCTTGCAAAAAGTTGCTCACGTCTTTACCCGCTGATGTCGGGACAATTTGCATCAATCCAAAAGCAGGAATTGGGGAACGAGCTAGTGGGTTAAAACTTGATTCGGTATGAATGATGGCTAATAACAATGCGGGATCTAAGTTGTAACGTTTAGCTTGTTGCTGAACTTCAGGTAAGTATCGTTTTGCTTGGTTTGAGAGCGTATTAGCAGGCAGCTTATAGCTAATTGTTACTCTGTCTTTTTGCTTAGTTATAACAGGTGCCTTGGCAGAGAGTACCTCTTCTACAATCTCTGTAGAAAGTACTGTTTGCTTAGCTATTTTTTTAGGTTGGGCCGTTGCTGATGGCTTATTTATTTGAATTTTTTTATTTAATGGCTTACCCGTAGAAGTGAAGCTTTTATTATTAATGGTTTTATTAGCAGTAATATAAACGGGATCATTTGCAAGTGTTTTATCTACCGTGACTTGAGAAAGCTCATTTAATTGCTGTTTTGCATATTCAACAGCTTGCTCGTTGTTTTTGCTATTTAAAAGCTCAACTACAACCTCACCACTCTCAAAGTTTACACTGGTACGTTTATTTAAATCACCACTGTATTTTACCCACACTTTTGAGCTTGGCAGACTTGGATCTTGCCATTTTGTCGTTATTTGTTTTAAATATGCATCTTGCGCATCACGCCAGGCAGTTACAAATGCGTCAAATTCTTGCTTTTGTTGTTGCTCAAACTGATTAAACTCACTTTGACGCTTTTTTAAAAAAGCTTCAAATTCAGCCTCATCATTCGTTTGAGCTATGCTAGGCAAACTCATTGTTAAATAAGCGAATGCGCCTATTTTTAGAAGCATTTTAGCTCTTAAATGCATTTCTTATATCCCTATAAAATTAAAAGTAGCTACTTAAATCATCAGCAGGTAGATTATCAAAAGCAGTTTGAGCTGCTAAATTTAACCGCTTACAGTCTATGCTATCGCATTGTTGGGTTAGCGAAATAACTTGTTTATAACGACCATTAACAAACCAGGTTTGTGCAACTGACGCCTTAGCTTCATCGATCTTTAACTCACTCACTTTTAAATATTTATCGAGATAGCCTAAACGTTGCTCTTCTGGTGATTGATCTGCAACTAACGCCACCGCATCAGACATCGTTGTAGGGTGATTCAATGCAACTTGTAATAAAGGGCGTAAGTTTGTTTTATCTTTTTGGTTTCCTATTTGCCACGCAGCTCTAACGGCAAGACCTGCTTCATTAATATCTTGCGCAGCAGGTGTTACAACGCCGGTACAAGTTAACCATTCTTGCTGTTTCTCTTGTTTATAGTCAGTAATTTCAGCGTCAATAAAGCTTACCGATGCTGGCAAAGTAATATTAAGCTTTTTAGCTAAAGTATTTTTAATAATACTGCGCTGTGGCAGAGTCAATGCATTTCTACATGCCTGCTCAAGCGCATTTTTTGCACTCGATTTTAACGCCATTACTCGGGCGTATTGCCCATTAGCCTGAGTTTTAAAAAAAGCAGTTTGCTGTTCAAAGGTTTGCTCTGAGTCAAAGGTGGCCGAAGCCACCAATGAAAGCGCTAAAATAGGTGCTAGCATTAAAGTTCCTCTTCGCTCGCTACTTTACCTGATGCCCCCTGAGGATTTGCCGCTTTTTCATTTAACCCACCATGGGCTTTAATTTTATGACCATAGCGACTGACACCGTTTACTGTTTGTCCATTATTACCGGTCATTTCTTTTGCAGCTTGGCGCGCAGTTGCCTCTAGACTTGGCGCGTAAACCGCAACACTGTATTGCCAAAAGCCATCATCACTTGCAAAGCTTTTAACACTTACACCCGGTGGTAATTTCCCTTTAGCAACTGTTGAGTACTCGTCTGACGTTTTTAATTGATTTAAAAATGTACTGCGGTCTTCTTCGAGAATTTTAACTTGTTGAGGATCGTTTAAATATGGGTCTTCGTATTCAAACTGCTTTGTGCCTTCCATTTGGCTTTCATCAAAGCTACCTTGCCAATACACTTTTTCACCTTGAATAGTGGCAAGCAAGGCAGAACGAGCACGTGTTTGCGATTGAGATTTAGCAACACCTTTAAGTTTACGGGCAACCGTTTTATTTCGGTTTTGACGAGCAATGGCTGAGCCGTAACCTAATATGATGACTTCTCCTGTGTCTGCATTAGTTAGTACTTTAGCCCCAACAGGAGGTAAAACGCCACTTTTTACATCACCAATTACTTGTTGAAAAATAACATTTGGTTCAGTAGTCACTGCAACTGCACCACGATTCCCTTTAATTTGTGAACGCGTTTTAGGAGTAGATATTAAACTTACACGCACTTCTTTTTCATCAGTATTGTCGTAAACATCATAAGTAACAAAACCCGCAAGCGAACCTGATACAGACTCTTTACACGCTTCCAGCATATTAGTCTGTTCATTTACAGTACTTTCAACACCCGTATCGATAGAGTCCATACTTGCAGACACTACATTACCACATTGATGTTCAACTCCTTTCATGTTTTCAATTAATTGTTTTTTTGCAATTAAATAAGCTTGATTATAAGCCCCGCGTTTAGAAAGTAACGATGCATTCATATTATCGTAAGTGTTATAGCTAGCACTACCGATTGATAAAATACCGGTACCACTGCCAACCTGAATCATTTTTATGCCATCTTCGTTATCATCAATTAGTGCCTGATGAGCTACAGCAACTGCAACATTTGTATCTTTTGCAACCACTACATCGCCAGAAACTTGCGCTTGATCAGCACCCGCTACTTGTGCGCCAGGGCGAGCAGGTATCATGTCTGTTAGGCTAAACTCTTCAGCTGCGATCGCAGGCATAGCTAAAACCATTGCTAATGTTAATACTTTAAATTTCATCATCTATCCTTATTTGTACCTGAGTGTAAAATCGTCTTCGACTGTAATTTTTGAAAGGTTTTTTGCTGTTATTGTCATTAATGCTTGATCGAGCGCATTAGCAAGCTCACCGGTATTACCTTTAAACCTAAGGCTTGCTACAGTATATTTTTGTTGTTTGTGTATAGATACGTCGCTTACGCCACCTAATGTACTTAATACATCATGCAGTTTTTCTGGTTGGGTTAACTTATTACTTGGCAACATGACTTCACGAACTAAGCCCCCTCTTGCAACAACTTGAGTAAAGGCATTATTAAGCGTGTTATGAAGTGCTTTTGATTGTGTCTCGCTTGCCAAATGTACAGCCATTAAGTCTTTTTCAACGTATGGGCCTTTAGGTAATGACATAAATGAGGGGTCGTTTTTCCATTGACCATAAATATTTCCAGCTAAATCTCTAACGTCAGCAGTTAAATAAAGTTGCCTATTATTCCCTCGGCTAATCACTGTAGATTTTGCATAAATAGCTAAACTAGCTGCATTACCAACTTCAATACCCTGCTCGTTTAGCCAAACTTTAAGCTCTGTTTTTAGTGGCTCCGGTGCAATAATTTGCACTCTAGGCGAGCCTATCATGCTCATTAATTTAGATGCTTTTTGAATGAGAGGTGCTTTTTCTACCACAGCCATAATAGTAACTTCTACTCCCCCATTTTTGAGCTCTTTGGTTTGCAGTGTTTGCCACTCTTTAACAAGCCCTTCACTATGACTCGAAAGCTGTTGCCCTATCAGCTCTTGCATATTTGTTGACTCGTTACCGTCAACAATACTCATACTCGTGCTTGAAGATTGCGTATGTTGCTGAGTAAGCCACACACCTACAACTTGCGATACAGCACGTTGTAAAGCGTCTTGTTCAGCTATAGTTAGTGCCGTTTTACCTTCTTTTTTCCAGCCTTGACCTATTACTGTCACACTAATATTTTGCGCAGTTTGCTGCCAGTTTTGCTCTTTCGGCTCCCCTATCTCTTGCGGGTTTAGACTTACAGTCATGCACGTGTCGTTACCGCTTAGTGTAGGTGCTGAGTAATTTAAAGGAACAGCGCCGGCACTCAATCCTTCCATCATCGTAGTGCGATGCTGCTCATATAAGCTGGCTGCATCATCATCTAAACTGGTTGTTAAATGTTGCTGTGCACCTTGTGTTGTAAGGCTTTTATTACCTTTAATAAAACTGATTAGCTCGGCACTTGCCTGAGCTTTTGCACCAGAAATAGCCGTGCTACCTCGACCATAAGCACACGCCTGTGTTTGCAATGTGCCATCAGCCAATACGTCAACCTGGGCTTGTGCACTTAAGGAACACAAAGCTAGTAGGCCAAGCTTTTTGATCATGTCCTATTCTCCAAAAAGTCTGCAGGCGTGCCTACCGATACAGCAAATATTTTTGCACCATTTGATGGACGGTAAATTCCATTTTCAGCTTTGTTTTTTACATCATCAGCTGCATCAGAGTCTTTCCAACGAATAATTTCACCATTAGCACTACTACGCGAAGGGTTTACATTGGCAACTCCAAGTGGCTCAACAAATCCAGCCTCATAGCTAAAAATGATCATTGTTTCGTTAGGCAGCACACCAGCATTTTGGCCTCTGTCTAAGCTAATTTTGTTACCTTTAATACCTAACACTTGTGCTGTTGCTGGCATTTCACTCAACATACGAGTAAGTAAAATATCAATACCGCGCGATCCCATGTCACTAAGTACTGCATTTACATGCGCACTTTGATCAAAGTGAAAACCCGCTGCATAGCGTCCGCTTACTGTTGTAAATTTTAACTCTGAGCGATCACGTACATCTTCCGATTTAACACGAATCTTTCCTAAATTAGGGTGCGAGAGCTTTTCACGTGTTTGTGGGTTTATTACGCCAGTTGTTAGCTCTAATGTATAGTCAGCCCAATCTGTGATCGCCCCTTCTGTTTTTAATGTTCTTAATGAATCAATTTTCACTACAAAATCGGGAATTAGTGCTTTAACTTCAGCGCGTTTAGCTGCTGTTGCTACACCTTGTTGTTGTAAAATTAACTGCTGTTCTTTTGAAATAGCATCATCATCACGTGTAACAATTCTAAAGCGATTAATACCAGCAAATTGATTTTCGAGCATAAGCAATAAATTTTGATTATCAAACTCACGCATTGCATCAACACCAATACCACTTCCGCTTACACCAGCTAAGTCAAAATACATACGTACAATAGGTTTTTTAAGTGGGCAACTATCAGTTTCATTATTAATATCGAATGTGCAACGCTCTAAACCTTGAGTATCAAAGTAGGCCGGCATTGTTATATCTTCATCTTCAAATACATAGGCACTTTTAGCGATTACTGTATTAGATGCGTTATTGCTTACAACACCGGATTGAGTCGTTCTTCCCTGTTTTGGGGTTGCGTTACAACCAGCCAATAAGGCAATTGTTAGTGCAGAAAGAGTTAAGTTTTTGACTAAGTTCATTGCAATTCCTAATTATTAAACAGCCACTGACTTGCTGGCGCTTTAATTTGTTTTACTAAGTTGTTTATTACGCTTTGTTTTGCAATTTCTCGAGTGCTGGCGCTTTCTTGAGCGGATATATCGTGCTGTAACAGCACTTTAAATGGGCTGACACTGCGAGTAAGAGCAATAGTTAAGTTTGCTTTTGCAAGGTACTTCTCATTGGTTTGAGCAAACTGCCATTGTAATTGTGGCCGAACCCATAAGCGTGTTGACCCGCTGTGGGGTAAGGCATCGCTTAATGCTGACTTTATTTGGCTAATATTATTAGCACCAATCACATCGCAAGCTACCGCATCTAGCGCAAAGGAATGCGCTTGTAATAATTTATTTAATGTTGATTTTATAAATGGTTTAGAACCAGAAAGATGCTCTAACAAAGCTAATTTTTTTGAAGCAAGATTAAGCTCTCCAGTCATTTTAAGAGCCCATATGAATCGCTGCTCTACATTTTTTTGAGGGGCAACTATTTGATGTAACGCTTCTAAATCAGACTGAAGATTAGCAATTAAAGTCGCTTTTTTTATGCCCACCTTTAAAGCAAATAGATTATTTTGATTAACTGAATTAAGCTCTTCAAGCCCCGTTAATGTAACCGGTAAACTTGTTAGGCTCGTAGTTTGTTCAAAATAGTTATTTACTCGATTATTTTGCTTTTTTAGCGTTTGTAATTGCCGTGTATTTACATCAATGCTTAACTGAGTAGTAATGTCGGCTATAGCCGCTTGCTTTGCAGCTGAGCGGCTCTTATCTATACCAACTGCAGTGATATATTCATCATCTTTATTTGAACTAGTTACCCAGTCAGGCCAAGTATCAGCAGAGCAATTAAAAGCAAATACCAATAAAAAAGCAAAAGAGCATAATTTCATTAGCCTTTCGCTTCTTGCTCAAGCTGAAGTTCATTTATAGCTGTAATAGTTGCTTGTTCAAGCTCAATAATTTCGTTTGCTTCAAGTGCTAATTCAAGCTGCTCTTTTGCTTTCACTAGAGCATTACCTATATCTTTTGGATCCTCTTCTTTTTCAGCGTTTTCTTCATCGCTTGATAACCAAGAGCTAACTAAATCACCTCCCATTCGCATCGCTGTAACCTTAGCAACTGCAGTACTGTGCTGGCTCAAAATATAAGCAGACTTAGCTATTTCAACTGTTAAGTCTGTCGCAAGCTCAACGTTTTGTTGGTAAATACTTTCGTTAGCTATATTATAAGCCGCAATTTTATGACCAATTTCTTCATCTTTATTTTTAGCCCCTGCATCAAATTCAACAATGGCAGCTTGTAATTGTTCAGGTGTAGAGTTCTGATGCGCGTATAAAAATGCTTGTACATCTCTATAGTTATCAGTTTGAGTACGATACTCGGCCATAACCTTGCGTTGACGCTCTAAAATAATGGCGGACATATTTAAAAATTCATCTATGCCTGGTTGCACTTCAACAGGGTGAAAATAGCCTAAAGTGTCCATACGAGCTGTTAACTCTGCAACGACTGCATTTCTGTCTAGATTAGCAGATGTACCTGTATCAGTTGTTGATACACAACCGGCGAAAAGGGGGGCGAAGATAATGGCAGATAAGATAGCTTTTTTCATTAGGTTATTTCCCTGTACTTATAAAAACACAAGAAAGCACAAAGCTAAGCTATTGACTAAATTCATACTTCCTTGAACATTTAATTAGAATTACCAAATTTATGAAAAAATGCAACTCTACAAATTAAGAACTTTTTATTTATTTACCTTTCATTTTATTACAAATGTAACGCTGGCAAGGCATTCAGCCAGCATTCATACTTTTATCTCATTTTTTAAAAAATTTAAATTTTTTTACTAAATAGCACAAACAGGCTTAGATTTAGTATAAATAATAAACTAGCCTTCTAATGCCAGCCATATGCCTACTAGCACCATTAAGCTGCCTGCAATTCGGTTCATCCATTTTATGTTATCGCCTCGGCTTAAAAATAAACGTAGGCTTTTACCGCCTGTTGCATAGGCGAGCATACATAAAAATTCGCTTACCATAATAACTAAAACAAGCACTAAAAGTTGTGGGGCTACTGCATGCTGTACACTAATAAAGGGCGGTAATAGTGAGATCATAAACGCCCAGCCTTTAGGGTTTGCAATGGCCGTTACAAAGCCTTGCGTAAAAAGCGACTGTCGGCTTATATCGCTTGGGCCATGTGTATTAATTGACATTTTACCTTTGGCGCGCCACATATTTATGCCTATATAAATTAAATACCCACCACCTACCCATTTTAAAATAGCAAAGGCCTCTGGGTAATTGAGCATTACACCTGCGACACCGAGTACCGCAGCAACGGCAACACTTGCGACCCCTAATAACTCACCTATCATCATCCAGAGTGTTCGGCGTACACCTATGCTCATGCCGAGTGTCATGGCAAGAGTCATACACATACCGGGGGTGATAGATACAAAAAAGAAGGTAGGAATAAAAACCGCAAGCGCTGCTACATCAATCATTTAAAGCTCGCAATAGGTTAAAAAAGTAGTGTTAATTTTGAATGAAAGGGTAAAGGAAAAATAGCTATCGGTAAATTAGAAATAACAGCATCGAGTGTCGGGCTAAGAGCACCGAGCTTAGCCCGAGTTAGCAGCGCAGTATTTCGCGCCGTCAAACCTCGAAGCCCTGAGCTCGAAACTCTTAGCAAATTAATTTACTGTTGTTTCAGTGTCTACTTCGTTATCACTTAACAAGTACTTATCAAGCCACTGCTCTTGTTCCCAAAGTACGTGTAATAAACTTTTACGTGCGCGATAGCCGTGGGCTTCGTAAGGCAGCATTACTAAACGAGCATCTTTACCTAAGCCTTTAAGCGCTGCGTACATGCGCTCACTTTGCATTGGAAAAGTGCCTGAATTAGGATCTTCTTTGCCGTGGATCATCAGCATTGGCTCGTTAATTTTTTCAGCATGAAAAAACGGCGACATATTAGCGTACACATTTTGTGCTTGCCAAAAATCACGCTCTTCACCCTGAAAACCAAACGGCGTTAAGGTACGGTTGTACGCGCCACTGCGAGCAATACCAGTTTTAAATAAATCACTATGTGCCAACAAATTTGCCACCATAAATGCACCGTATGAGTGCCCAGCTATGGCTATGTTGTTTTTATCGGCAATGCCTTTTTTAACTAATACATCAACCGCTGCTTGCGCGCTTGCTACAAGTTGTGTTCTAAAGTTATCGTTTGGTTCGCTGCCATCAATACCTACAATCGGCATTTTAGGGTCGTCAAACACGGCAAAACCTTTAGCAAGGTAAGGCATAGGGCCCCAATAGCCTATGTAAGTAAATTCGTATGGCGATTCGCGCACTTGTGATGCTACGGCTTTATCTTTGTACTCGAGCGGGTAGGCCCACATAAGTACCGGTAACGGGCCTTGAGTTGCATCGTAGTCTGGCGGTAAATAAAGTGTGCCCGAAAGCTCTACGCCGTCATCACGTTTATAACGTAATTGCTCTTTTGTCACCCCTTTAAATGCAGGGTATGGGTGAGCAAAATTAGTTAATTGAGTAAGCGTATCGTTATCTAAATCACGAATAAAAAAGTTAGGTTGCTCAGTTTTAGACTCACGAACCGTTATAAAGCGCTCGCCTTCATCGTCAAGCAAAGCACGAACACGTTCGTAGTATGGCGCTTGTGATTGCCATAAACGCTTGCTGCTATTCGTTTTTACATCGTACTGGTCTAAAAACGGAATATTACCTTGCTCTGATGCGCCGTTACCGCGCAAATACATATAACGCCCGCCAACAATTTTAATAACGTTAGCACCTAAATCGTTGCGCTCGTAAATAAAGTTACCTGGATCTTTATACGCATCGTTATAACTGCGCTCTGAAAACAGCACGCGGTTTTTATCGGCATTACGTGGTTGAATAACGTACGTGCGAACTTGACGGTCGCTAAAGCGCCAATCGCTCAGTATGGCAATATTTTGGTTAGCCCACTCAATACCTGCAAAACGGCGCTCTACTTTTGCAAACAGCTTAGGCTCGCGTTTAAACGGCGCACGTAGGCTGTAAATATAGTCATGGTGCTCAACGTCAGTTTTCATGTCGCCGCCATCTTGCGCCTCGGCCCAAATAACTTCTGCGCCTTGGTCGGCGCGCCATTCAAAGTTGCGTCGGCCGGTGCGAACACTGTCGTAGCCTTGTGGAATATTATCGGCAAGGGGTTGTTTTGCAAGCTCGGCTAATGCGTAACCGCGCATTCCCCATATTTGCCAAGTGCTGGCAAAACGGCTGTACGGTACTTGATACGAAAACGGCTCGTTTATCGCAGCAACTAAAATATTGGTTGAGTCTGGCGATACCGAAAACGATTTAAACAAAGCAGGGCTACCAATGGCTTGTGTATTACCATCAAGCGTTACATAAGCTAATTGCCCTTGGCCGTAGAATTTAAATTGTGCTTCATCAAACGGACTGGTTAATAAGTTTTGATAAGTACGCGCTGGCGCTTTTTCGCCAGTGCTTTGCTGTATAACTGGCACAACATTTTGACTGCTGTTTTTAAGCGCGGGTTTACCTATGTTAACCGCTAAATTGGCAATCAGAGCACTTCCATCGGGTAGCCATTGGTAAGGCATAGCGGTAATAACAGAATTCAGCGCTGCGCTTGAGAGCATTTTGGCTTGTTTAGTTTCTACACTGTATAGCCATAAATTTGCTTGGCTTTGTTGCTCTACAACAAACGCTAAATATTTACTGTTAGATGACCATTTAGGCGAGCGAATAATACCACTTGGTAAATTATTAATATTAATAACGGTGCCGCTTTGCACATGTTTAAGCTCAATTGCGCTGTATTTAGCACTCACACGCGAACGTGAAAAATTAGCAGGGTTAAGCTTTATGCCGGCAAGCTTGAGCTCATCTTTGGCAAGCTCATCGAGCGTTTCCACGCGTTTACGCTCAAATAAAGCAAGCCATTGGCCATCGCTCGATAAAAAACTTGTAGGTGCTAATTTTGCATCGACCACAGCAGCAAGCTCAGGCGATGGTGTTTGATAACCTTGCTCAGCATAGCTGTTTGGCATTATTACAACACAACAAATAAAGGCAATTAAGAGCCTAAATGCGTTCATGTTTTTATCCTTATGTTATTTTTAAGATTATAAAAGGTATATAATCACGTTTTGACCTGTTCATAAAGTATTAAGCTTTAAATTGCAGAGTTAAAAGATGACTTAAATAGATTAAATACGCTACACTACGCAGCTATTTGTTTACTACTTCGCGCATAAATACCATGCCTAACAAAGCTAAATCGGTCACTATTTTTGATGTTGCCCACCTTGCGGGAGTGTCTAAATCGACCGTATCGCTGGTACTAACGCAAAGTAAAAAGGTTGCTGACAAAAGCAAACAAAAAGTGCTACAAGCTATTGACGAGCTGGGTTATGTGTATAATCGTGATGCAGCGGCTATGCGCTCTGGGCGTTCAAACTTAGTGGCTGTTGTAATTGATGATTTAACAAACCCGTTAATGGCCGAACTGGCTGCCCACTTAGAGCTGCAATTAAATAGCGCGCATTTTCAAACCGTTATTGTGAGTAGTAATAACTCTGTTGAGCGCCAAACTCATACAATAAACAATCTAAAAGAATATAACGTAGCCGCTTTTATAGTATGCCCAGTGGCAAACACCTGCGCCCAATGGCTCGATAAACTAGCGAGCCATTACAATGTTATAACACTTATGCATGAAGTACCTTACAGTGCAGCGCCCTGTGTATTACCCGACTACAGCAAAGTGGGCCATTTAGTCACGTCAGCGCTTTTAACTAATACGCTTAACACACTTATTTTTATAGGTGATAACAGCCAAACGTCAAAAGCGCAGGCTGCAGGTTTTATAAGCGCATGCGAGCAAAAAAAGTTACTGAGTACGATGTAATAACAAATGCTGAAAGTTCAGTATTACAAGCAAAACAGCTTTTTAATGAGGCTTTAGTAAATCAGCCGTATATAAGTGCTGTTTTTTGCGCAAACGATATAGTTGCCCATGGCGTATTAGCAGCGGCTCCGCATTTGTTAAATAGCATAGTTAGCTGCCAGCATGTGCCTGTGCATACAGGCTTAGGTTACACCTTTACTTGCGCCAATATAAACACCCAAGAACTAGCTAAGCGCAGTATTTTAGTGCTGCAAGAGCAACTACAAAACAACACTACGCCAGTAAAAACACTGGTAAATGTAAACCTACAAATTAGAGAAACACCGTAATGAAAAAAGTGCTGGTAATTGGCTACGTATGGCCAGAGCCCAATTCGTCTGCTGCGGGTACGCACATGATGTCGTTATTAACCGCGTTTAAAGCGCAAGATTGGCAAGTAGAATTTGCTACCCCAGCACAGCGCACCGAACACATGGTAAATTTAGATGAGTACGGCATAAGCAGTCAAAGCATTGCCCTTAACTGCGATAGTTTTGATGATTACGTTAAAGCCTACAACCCAGACATAGTAATGTTCGACCGTTTTATGATGGAAGAACAATTTGGCTGGCGCGTAGATAAGCATTGCCCAAATGCAATGAAAATTTTAGACACCGAAGATTTACAATGCCTGCGCAATGCCCGCCATGAAGCCCATAAAGGTGAGCGTGAATTCAACCATAGCGATTTACTATCAGACATAGCAAAACGCGAAATAGCCGCTATTTTGCGCTGCGACCTCAGCTTAATTATCTCAAGCTATGAGATGCAACTACTCAATGAAGTGTTTAAAGTTGAGCCTAGTGTGTTACATCATTTACCATTTATGGTTGATTTAAGCGCCTTACCTGAGCAAACTAAATCGTATGAACAACGCCAACACTTTATGACCATTGGCAACTTCAGGCATGCCCCAAACTGGGATGCGGTACTGTATTTACAAAAAATTTGGCCGCTTATCCGCAAGCAACTACCACAGGCAGAGCTGCACATTTATGGCTCTTACCCGCCACCTAAAGCCACCGCACTCAACAACCCTAAAACCGGTTTTTTAATTAAAGGCTGGGCAGATGATGCTTATGAAGTAATGCAAAGCGCGCGCATTTGTTTAGCCCCGCTTCGTTTTGGTGCTGGCATAAAAGGCAAACTTTTAGAGGCCATGATCATGCAAACCCCAAGCGTCACCACGCCAATAGGTAGCGAAGGTATGCATAACCATTTACCATGGCCTGGTGCTATCACTCAAAATGCAGAAGAATTTGCAAACGCTGCTGTCTCAATTTATACCAATCAAGCTGAGTTTATAGCTGCACAAAAAGCTGGTAATGAGTTACTTCATACACTTTATGATAAAGCGCAGTTGAACGACAATTTAATCGAAAAAATTCAATTAGTAAGCCAAAATTTATCGGCCCATAGAATGAAAAATTTCACCGGTCAAATGCTAAAACATCACACCATGCGCAGCACACAATACATGTCGCAATGGATAGCAGAAAAAAACAAAAAAAACGGTGAGAAATGACTAGACAGACGGCGATTTGTGTTTAAAATCGCCGCAAATAAACTTGGGCAATTTTAGCATTATTGCCTATATTTTTAGCTTAGTTATTTAATAGTTGGTTCAAAACAAATTTGAAAACCGCAACGTTTACAGAAAAACGCAAATTTATCGTTAAATTGGGCAAAATGCTTCATAAGTACGGTACACCGGCATATCGCCTAGAAGCTCATTTAATGGAAGTGGCGACTTACCTCGGTCTCAAATCATCGTTTGTCATGTCGCCAACATCGGTTACCTTTGTTATTTGGACTGATGGTCACGAAGATGAATACACCCATGTTGCCCGTGTAGACCCTGGCGATCATGACTTAGGCTCACTTGCAGATACCGATGATCTCGTTAATAAAATGCTTAATGATGAATTAACGTTGCAAGAAGTTGATCAACAACTTGATATCATTTTTGATGCCCCAAACCCTTACAATAGAGTGATTACAGGTATTGCCTTTGCTACCTCTGGCGGCGCATTTGCAATGCTTATGGGTACCAGTTGGAATGACGTGCTGTGGTCTGGTTTATTAACCTTTGTTGTTTATTTATTTGTGCTGTGGTCGGCACGTTCCAAGCGCGTTGCCCACATGTTAGAACCCTTAGTGGCCATTGTTTCAGCGGTACTGGCGTGTGCCATTAGCGTTCATTTAGATGCGCATATTAATATTCGTTTAATTGTTCTGTCGGCCATTATTGTGTTTATTCCAGGCCTAGCACTGGCACTTGGTTTAGCTGAGCTCGCAGCGCGGCATTTAGTATCTGGCACAGCACGCGTTATGGACTCGTTTATGTTGCTGTTTAAACTTTATTTTGGTGCATTTATTGGTATTGCTATTGGCTTTGCTATTTTTGGCCAAGCTGATTTTGTACAGCCAGAGCCACTGCCTAAATGGACAGCTTGGTTAGCTATATTTTTACTATGTAGCAGCTTAATTGTGATATTTAGAACTAAGTTTAAACATGCTGCTTGGTCTATTGCTTCAGGATTTATAGCCTATGGCACCAGTATTGGCTCCGCCATGTATTTAGATTATACGCTGGGTACCTTTGTTGGCGCATTTTCTGTCGGTGTATTTAGTAACTTATTTAATCGCGTTGCAAATGCCCCAGCTTCTATTGTTGCTATGCAAGGCTTAATTGTACTGGTCCCCGGCAGTAAAACTTATATTGGCTTAAACTCGCTTATTGAAGGCCAAGACTTTGTTTATGCTGAACATATTGGGCAGCAAACGTTTTTAATATTTATGTCACTGGTGGCAGGACTTATTTTTGCAAACGTGGCGCTTCCTCCTAAAAAGAGTCTATAAATGTATGCGCGGTATTGCACAAGAATCACTTCACTTAACGTCCTCTTTTGAGGATTAATCGCATTTTTTAGTATATTGGTTACACATTGTTATAATGAGATAAATCTTATAAAGCAAAGGAAATAACAATGCTAAAAACTAGCTTAGCGCTGGCAATTGGGCTTTCAAGCTCAGTTGCATTTGCGCAATCGGCCATCACTGTTGAAGACATTCCAAAAATTAAATCTGTGATCCAAACCAGTGTTAGCCCAGATGGCGACAACGTTGCGTTTACACGATCGTTACCGCGTACATTATATGTTGATGAGAACGGCAGTAATTACAGTGAACTTTATGTTGTGGATGATAAAGGCGTTGAACGTCCTTTCATTACCGGCTCGGTTAATATTAAAAGCATAGAATGGTCAAACGACAGTAAAACAATTTACTTTTTAGCGAAATTAAAAGACGATAAGTTTACCTCGCTTTACCAAATACCTGTTGATGGCGGCCAAGCACAACCTGTTCTTGCTTTAAAAGACACATCAATTTCAAGCTACAAATTAAGCCCAGACAACAAACAGGTGGCTATTTTAGCGATGCCTGCAGCAGACAAGTCAGAAAAAGAACTTAAAAAACTTGGCTTTAAAGCTGAAGTATATGAAATGGGCTTAAAGAACAAGCAGCTTTTTATTGTTGACTTAGCAAAATCGGATAAGCCACTTACCCCCACCGCACTCAACGTTGATAATTACGTGAGTGATGTTAACTGGGCTGCTAATGGCGAAAAACTACTGGTTAAAACTCAACCTACCGCATTGATTGATGATAAATACACAAAATCTATGTGGCATTTGTTTGAGATTGCTAGCAATAAAGTCACCTTATCGTTTAAAACTGAAGGCAAGCTAGGTGATGCAGAGCTGTCGCATGATGGTAAATACATTGCTATTTTAGGTGCAGAAGATAAGCATGACCCTGCAACAGGCCGCTTATTTATTGCTGACACTAAAACCGCTGAAATCACTGAATGGTTACCTGACTTTATGGGTCATGTTGTTGATTTTGAATGGTCGCATAAGCGTAATACACTTAACTTTATTGCCAATGTAGGCACGCAAAGTTTTGTAGCGAGCATTAAAACGGGCTCTAATAAATACAAAAAATTAGTCAAAGAAGGTAAATTTATTGCCTCACAATTAAGTGTTTCAGATTCAGATAAAACACTCGCACTTCGTGGTAATACCGCAAAACACCCTAACGAAGTGTTTATTGTGCGCAGCAATAAAGCAACACGTTTAACCGATTCAAATAGCTGGTTAAATGATAAACGCTTTGCCAAGCAAGAAACCATTACCCTTAAAGCCCGCGACGGCGTTGAGCTTGATGGTGTGCTTGTTTACCCATTAAATTATGAAAAAGGCACACGCTACCCACTTATTATGTCGGTACACGGTGGCCCTGAAAGCCATGATAAAGACGGCTGGGTCACTAACTACTCACGCCCAGGTCAAATGGGGGCTGCACGTGGCTATGCGGTGTTTTATCCTAACTACCGAGGCTCTACAGGTAAAGGCGTAGATTACTCAAAATTAGGCCAAAACGATTATGCAGGTAAAGAATTTGACGATTTAGTTGACTTTAAAAATCACCTTGTTGATATGGGTTTAGTAGACACTAAACGTGTTGGTATTACTGGGGGATCTTACGGTGGTTATGCATCGGCGTGGGGCGCAACAAAACTAACCAAACACTTTGCTGCAAGCGTTATGTTTGTGGGTGTCACCAACCAACTGTCTAAATTTGGTACTACTGATATTTCTAACGAAATGAACCTAGTTCATGCGCGTTCATACCCATGGGATAAATGGCAGTGGTACTTAGAGCGCAGCCCTATTTACTGGGCAGGCCAATCTGAAACACCTTTGCTTATTATGCATGGTAAAGACGACCCTCGCGTTCACCCTGCACAATCTATGGAGCTTTACCGCTACATGAAAGTGCAAGGTAAAGATGTACGTCTTGTTTACTACCCAGGTGAAGGTCATGGTAACCGTAAAGTGGCAGCGCAATACGACTACAGCTTGCGTTTAATGCGCTGGATGGACAACTATTTAATGGAAGGCAAAAAAGAGATGCCTGCGTTTGAAATTGACCATGCTGCTAAGTTAAAAGAAGTTAAAGACGCAAATAAATAAGCACTTATAAACGCTGTTTAATTTTAAAAGGCCAACATAAAAATGTTGGCCTTTTTTATAGGTCTAAATTGGCGCGCACGCATCCTTAGTGACATAGCACAGCTTATGTTAAACTCTCGGCAATTATTTTGTTAACTGCTAATTTTACTGCCATGTCAAACCCTGCTAACTGCTTTACCGTTTTTGATGAAAACGTCGATTCCCTTACTCTGCCTGAGCAGTTTACATTTCCATTTTATTATAAACCGCACCCTTTGGCCGTTGCCGCTGCACAACAATTACAACAGCAATTAAAAAAGCTAGATAAGGCTATTTTAGATACGAATGATATTGATGCGGGTAAAATGTTTGGTGTGCTAGTCGTTCAAAATCAGGCGCAACAACTGGGGTTTATTAGCGCCTATTCAGGGCAAATAGCGGGCATAGATGAGCAACTGAATTTTGCACCTAATGTGGCACTTAAACACATAGACGATGCTGTATTTAGTCAGCAAAGCCAAATCATTAACGCCATTAATGCGCAAATTACGGCATTAGAAAACAGTGAAGATTATCAAGCCATTGAGCAGCAATTAGCCACAACACGTAAAAATTATGAACAGCAACTTGTAGCCAAACAACAAGCCATGCAAGTGACCCGCAAACAGCGAAAAGAGCAACGCCAAACTGGCCAAGAGCAACTCAATGCCGATGACTTTGAACAACTTAAAACAACCTTAGCTGGGCAAAGTATTGTTGAGAAAAAACAACTGCAGGCATTAAAGCAAGACTGGCAAACGCAAATTAAAGCGCTTGAGCAAACCCAAGCAGCTATGCTGGGTGAAATTAACGGATTAAAAAAGCGCCGCAAAACACTCTCAAAAAACCTACAAAAGAAATTATTTGCTCAATACCAATTTTTAAATGCACACGGTGAAGTGACCGATCTGAATGCCATTTTTGCCAAACTTCCTGAGCACACTCCACCTTCGGGAGCGGGGGATTGCGCCGCCCCTAAATTATTACAATATGCATACAAGCACCATTTAAAACCAGTGGCTATGGCCGAATTTTGGTGGGGTGCACCACCTAAATCAGCAATTAGGCATCACTTACATTATTACCCATCGTGTTATAGCAAATGCCAACCCATTTTAGGTCATATGCTAAAAGGCTTAAATGTTGAAGAAAACCCATTACTAACAAATCCAGCAAAAGGGAAAGACTTAACTATTGTTTATCAAGACGATGATTTACTGGTAATAAACAAACCCGCTGAATTTTTATCGGTGCCAGGGATTAATATTGATGACTCAGTGTACATGCGTATTAAAACTCAGTTCCCCGCGGCTTCTGGCCCACTTATTGTGCATCGATTAGATATGTCGACCTCAGGGCTGTTAATTATTGCGCTTAATAAGCGCGCGCATAAAGCGCTGCAAAAACAGTTTATTGAACGCACAATTGAAAAGCGTTACGTTGCTTTAGTGGCGGGCAATATCACTGAGAATAGCGGAGTGATTGATTTACCCCTTGTGCTCGACTTTGATGATAAACCACGCCAAATGGTGTGTTATAAAACCGGTAAACCGTCGTTAACAACATGGCATGTACTGGAGCGCAAAAACAACACCACCCGACTGCAGCTATACCCTAAAACAGGGCGAACACATCAGTTACGGGTGCATTGCGCTCATCAATTAGGTTTAAATACCCCGATAGTTGGCGATACTCATTATGGTGAAGAGGCAGAGCGCTTGCATTTACATGCCGAGTATTTAGCCTTCACCCACCCTATTTCTCATCAACGTTTAGAATTTGAAGTAGCCGCTGATTTTTAAATCAGCGATACTAAAACTCCTCTCAGTTTTAAAAAGCCTTGCCATTTTTTTATATTGCAAAGTCGGTAACCTTTACCGTTGCAATATAGAAAAATTTACCTGCACTATGCAAAGCTTCTAATTAAAAATAATAAATAGTCATATATTTCAATACATTAAAAGCTGGCATTAGCTTTGCTTTTATAAAAACAAGTATTTATTACAGTCCACTTTATTTGATTAAAAGCGCCAATAAGTGCTTTTAATAACACACAGTAATTGGGTAACTAACCATTTACTGCGTACAACAGAACTTCCTACACTCCCTGTGTACTTTATTGGTTATAGGCTAACGCTTATAACCATTTTTTTTGCCTTTATTATTTGATTACTTGTTTGTACCTCTAAAAGCGCAGCGTCTCTTTACCCTCTTTGTGCATAATTCACTAAATTTTTTTGAACTGAGAGAAGTGAATGAGAAGTAAATGAGCGGGCTTCGAGTGACGAGCAGCGAGCTTGTGAAAACAACATGACACCTAGTCATAACAGCCCTTAACTATAACCTTTAACCTATTCTTTCAGCGCGCGCTTCTTTGCGCTCTTTATGCATAATTCACTAAGATTTTTTGCCTCACGAATAAGCCATTTCTTTATTGTTATAATTAGCCACTAATTTAATGCAATGGGTATTGGGTTTTAAAAACAAAGCGCTACAAAAATGTAGCGCTTTCATTACTTATAGGTTGTTTGTTTAAACTAAAACGCGTTATTAAAAAAAGCCAAGCGGATCTTCGCTGTAACTTACTAGCAAGTTTTTAGTTTGTTGGTAGTGATCAAGCGCGAGTTTGTGAGTTTCGCGGCCTATACCAGACTTTTTATAACCGCCAAACGCTGCATGTGCTGGGTACATATGGTAACAATTAGTCCATACGCGGCCTGCTTCTATTTTGCGACCAAAGTGATAAGCACGATTCATATTACGGCTCCATACCCCTGCGCCTAAACCAAATTCTGAGCTGTTAGCCAGTTCAAGTGCTTCGGCTTCGTCTTTAAAGGTCGACATTGAAATAACGGGGCCAAAAATTTCTTCTTGGAACACGCGCATATCATTACGCCCTTTTAATAGTGTAGGTTGAATATAATACCCGCCGTTTAGCTCGTCGCTTAATTGCTCAACATGGCCGCCAGTTAATACTTCAGCACCTTCTTCTTTACCAATTTCAATGTAGCTTAAAATTTTATCAAACTGGGCTTTAGAGGCTTGTGCGCCTACCATGGTTTCGCTATCAAGCGGGTTGCCACGTTTAATTTGTTTAGTACGTTTTAAAATACGTTCTATAAATTGCTCATAAATATCTTCTTGAATGAACAAGCGTGATGGACAAGTACATACTTCACCTTGGTTAAAGTAGGCAAGAATGGCACCTTCAATTGCTTTATCTAGGTATGAGTCGTCTTTTTCCATAACATCGCTAAAGAAGATATTAGGTGATTTCCCCCCAAGCTCTACCGTTGAAGGAATAATATTTTCAGCTGCACATTTTAAAATATGTGAGCCCACAGGAGTTGAGCCTGTAAAAGCAATTTTAGCAATGCGCGTACTGGTTGCCAGTGCTTCACCTGCTTCTTTACCAAAGCCGTTTACCACATTTAAAACACCTCCTGGCAGTAAATCGCCAATAATTTCCATTAACACCAAGATTGAGGCAGGTGTTTGCTCGGCGGGTTTTAATATTACACAGTTACCCGCTGCAAGTGCAGGCGCTAATTTCCATGCGGCCATTAATAATGGAAAGTTCCACGGAATAATTTGTCCTACAACGCCTAGTGGCTCATGAAAATGATACGCCACCGTGGTTTCGTCTATTTCGCCAATGCTGCCCTCTTGAGCACGCAGGCAGCCTGCAAAGTAACGAAAGTGATCGGCGGCTAGTGGAATATCAGCGGCAAGGGTTTCGCGAATCGCTTTGCCGTTATCCCATGTTTCGGCCACAGCAAGTAACTCTAAGTTTTGTTCAATTCGGTCGGCAATTTTTAATAGTATATTGCTGCGCTCGGCGACTGAGGTGGTGCCCCACTGCGTTTTTACTGCATGGGCTTTGTCGAGTGCAAGGTTTATGTCGTCTTTATCTGAGCGCGGTACTTTACAAAATACCTTGCCATTTACTGGGCTTATATTATCAAAGTACTGGCCGTTGACTGGGGCAACCCACTCGCCGCCAATGTAATTACCATACTGCTGTTTAAATGTGACGAGTGCGTCTGCTGAACCTGGGTTTGCGTAAATCATATGTGTGTTCTCTTGTTGTTGTTAGCTAAAAGTCTAAGCCGAAATTTGTTAGAGTAATGTAGCAACTTGCTTTATATTTAATCGGTATTGATTGACATTAGACCAATAAGCGCTTAAAAACTTGCTTAGCTGTCCAAAAAAGTTGTCTGTGAGTCCACATTAAAAACGCTCTATAACGATTAAAAAAGGCTGAACATGCACACATCTCAGTTAAATAAAAAACGCCAACAACTTGATGTACTGATTGAAAACAAAGTAACCTTTGCTGCCGATAACTCTGAGCTAAGTATTTACGATACCTATAAAAGTGCGCAAAAAGTGGCGTTGCACTCAAACGAATTACTGTTTTGTGCCATGCTCAGTGGTAAAAAAATAATGCATGTTGAGAGCAGTCAATACCACAAAGCGTTTTTACCACATGAATCGTTTGTATTAGCACCTGAGCAAGGCGTACTAATTGATTTTCCGCATGCATCCTTAAACGCACCCACCACCTGTTTAGCCATTGAAATAAGCACCGATAAAATAACCAATGTGGCTAATGCGCTTAATATGCAGCAAAGTTTTGCAAACGATGCCTTGTTTGAATACAACCCTAATTTAGTGCATACCCAACATAATACTCAAACGCAGCAATTATTAGAGCGCATGGTGCATTTATTTAGTGAGCAAGGCGCCGAGCGACACTACTTAATTGATTTATCGTTAAACGAATTGATCACCCGTTTATTACAACAACAGAGCCGTGATTTATTGCTGGCAAACTGCGATAAGCTGCGCCTAAAAAGTAACGTGAGTGATGCACTGCATTATATTGAGGAGCATTTAAGCGAAAACCTCGACATAAACACCCTTTGCAAAATAACCTGTATGAGTCGTAGTAAGTTTTACCAGCAATTTAAACTTGCTTTTGGTACTAGCCCTGCACTTTGGCAGCAACAACTTAGGCTTAAAAAAGCCCGCACGCTTTTATTAGAAGGCCACGCTATAAGCAAGGTGTGCTACGATCTGGGTTTTAATAGCGCCAGTCATTTTAGTCGTTTATTTAAGCAAACTTTTGGTATTGCACCAAAAGCGTGTCGCCACTAACCTAACACAACAGTTTTTGTTATATTAAACAGCCTAATATGCTAGATTGTTTGCAATGTTGTAAGTAGTAATGAGTCACCGATGAGTAAACCCACCCGCTGGACATTAAAGAGTATTGCCAAAGAATTAGGTGTGTCTAATGCTACGGTATCAAATGCATTTAATCGCCCGGATCAACTCTCTACTAAACGCCGCGAAGCCATACTTAAAGCGTGCAAAGAGCTGGGCTATTATGGCCCTAATAAAGCGGCGCAATCTTTGCGAAGTGGCACGTTTAATATTGTTGCATTAGTCCTTCCTGATAGCGTGGAATACATGGTATCAGACCCTGTTGCGAGCAGTTTTATGCGGGGAGTAACCTCGGTACTTGAAAAAAATAATATTAATGTTTTATTGTTTTCAGGCAACAGTGACAACCTCAACAGCGTTGTTGATTTTGTCGATGGTTTTATTTGTTATGGTCGCCCGCGCAATAAAGCACTAGTAGAGCAACTAAAAACAGTCTCTAAACATGTGGTGACGGTTGATTTTGACATTGCCCGTAACGCCTCAATTAATGTTAATAACGAGCAAGCCAGTTATGAAATAGCCAAACATGTTTTGCATAATCAAGATGATAAAGTGGCTATATTAGGTTTAAGATTACTTGATGAAAATGTATTGTGCCGGGTATACGAACATCACGAATTTGAAACTGGCCAATCTATTTCGCATCAACGTTTGCGTGGCTATCAACGCGCCTTAAGTGAGGCTAATATAACGGTTGCCGACGACCGCATTTGGAATATTCCTGAAAGCAGTGAGCGCTTTGCAAATATTGCCGCAAAAGAGGTATTAACAGCCTCCCCTCGCCCTAACGTGATTATATGCATGAGCGATTTAATTGCCCTTGCCACCATGCGAGAAGCCATAAAACAAGGGATAAAAATAGGCAGTGAGCTGCGTATTGTGGGGTTTGATGGCATAGAAGAAGCCGCTCGTTTTGTACCTCGCCTCACCACAATTCATCAAAATAGCCAAGAAAAGGGCGTTATGGCTGCTAACTTATTTATTTCTAAAGAAGAAAAACAATATGAAGTAGGTTACGCACTCGATATTGGTGCAAGTAGCTAAGCACTGTGAATAAAGCAAATAAAAAAGCCAAGCAGAAACTGCTTGGCTTTTGGTTTTCAACAAATAAAGCTATTAAGCCAATAAACTTTGTAAGTTTAGAGTGCTTTCTTGAGTGCCATTAAGCTGCGTAATAAGTGCAGTACGGCTTGCAAAGTCAATCCTCAAAGAAATTGATTGTTGTTCAAGCTTCCACATTAAACAGCAAACACTGGCGCCGCCTTGAGCCGAAAATTCACCTGCAAATGCGGGATGTTCATTACGCATTTTAATTAGCTCTATGAGCCCTTTTACTACCGGTTTATTAAGGGCTTGCTCTATTTTAGCCGCGTTCAAATATGGGCGATTTATATCACGGCCAACATTGGTTTTTGCTAACAGTTCCATATCGTTTTCACAGGCAAATAAGCCGCCGTAATAAACTTGCGGTACACCTGGCGCAAAAAATTGAATTGCGCGCGACAGCAAATAGTCAAAATCATTAGCGCCTAATGCATTGTAATAAGTACAGTTTACTTGATATAAGTCGACATTACTGGCAGCCGCGCCTGTTGCTTGGCGGCTTTGATTGTTACTATTTGCATGCATGGTTTCTACTAGGTTATCAATTTGCTCTGCATTTAATAAGCCTGGTTTTTCGCCCATTGGGCCTGCATCAATTATGCCTATGCCATCATGGGTGTCTAGTACCGTTAAACAATTACGCGGCGATATTTTTAGCCATTTGAGTAATGCATCCGCATTGTTATTAAACAAGCTATGTAGAATAAGTGGTGGCAACGCAAAGTCATAAACCATATTAACGCGCTTAGCTACATCTACTTGTGTTTGATAATGGCTATGAATTTCTGCAATGGTTTCCATGCCTAAATCGTTGGCTTGCTTTGATAAGTTATCTAAGTAGCCAAACGTTTCATCTAGCATAAAACAATTAGTACCCGCCTGCTTAATGGCATAACCCGCTGCATCTAAACGAATAATATTAACGTTGTTAGCAGAGAACTTAGTAAGTACATTATTTAAATACGCAATTCCTGCCTCTACTTTTACGTTTATATCAATTTGATTATCGGTAAAAGTGGTCCAAAAATCATACGTTTGACCATCACCGCATTTCATTGGCGTAAAACAACTGCCTGGGCGTGGACGGTAAATAGCTTGCTGCTCAGCCTCGCTCATGCCATTGGGGAACACGTCCTCTTTGGTTAAAAATAAATCCCAAAATTCTGACGCTTTACCTTTAGCCAGTACATCTTGAAACTGAAAAGATTGCGCCGACACATGGTTCACTATGAGATCAGCCATTAAATCATGGTCTTTACCGAGTGCCTTTATGTCGTCCCAAGTACCGATTCGAGAATCAACTTCACTATGATCAATCGGGTCAAAGCCTGCATCGCTGCCATCAATTGGGTTATAAAATGGCAATAAGTGCACACCACCAAAAACGCCCTCTAATGGGCCATGTAAAAGAGTGGTAAGTGCATTTATATCTTGGCCAGTAATTCGATCAGCGTATGTGATCAATTGAACTTTATTCTTCATCATTGTGTGATTACCATGTTGAAACTTAATCGATTAAGATATATCTTTAACTAGCACGTACGAATTTACAAGTTATTTTTATAAATTTTACATACAAATATCGTGGCGACATTAATACTATAATCAGTAACTGACTGACTTACTGGGTGTTAAGAACGCATTTAACGAGGAAAAGCACATGACAAAATCACACACACACGTAAGCAGCGATCCGTTGCAACAAATTCGCTGGCTCACATATATGATGTTTTTTATGTTTGCCATGACCTCCGATGCCGTAGGCATGATCATTCCCGAGCTCATAACTGAATTTGGTTTAAGCATGACCCAAGCCAGCGCATTTCACTATGCGCCTATGGCACTCATTGCCTTTAGCGGATTATTTTTAGGCTTTTTAGCCGATAGCCTCGGGCGTAAAAAAACGATTATGCTTGGGTTATTACTATTTTCTGCGAGTTGCTTTTTATTCGCCATTAGTAGCAGCTTTATATTTTTTATTTTTTTGCTTTGCTGTATTGGCTTAGCTATTGGCTTATTTAAAACCGGCGCTTTAGCGTTATTAGGTGATATTTCTCATAGCAACGCAGAGCACACTAAAACCATGAACAAAGTAGAAGGCTTTTTTGGTATTGGTGCCATTGTTGGGCCTGCACTTGTTGGTGTATTACTGGTACAAAATGTAAGTTGGACTTATTTATATATTATTGCCGGTATTATGTGCTTAATTTTAGCGTTTTTAGCGTGGCGTGCAGAGTATCCGAGCGTTGTTAAAAGCACTGAAAAGCCCGCTTCACTTGCTACCACCATGAAAATGATAAAAAACCCCTACGCGCTTGGCTTTTCGCTCGCCATTGCGCTTTATGTTGCAACCGAGGTTGCCATTTATGTATGGATGCCGACGCTGTTAAAAGACTACACGGGCTCTTGGCCCCTTTTGGCAACCTATGCACTCACCATATTTTTTATACTGCGTGCCGCAGGTCGTTTTATTGCGGTGTGGTTATTAAACCGCTATAGCTGGCAAGGTGTTATGGCTTACTTAAGTTTAGGTATCGCATTATGTTATGTGGGTACTTTAGTCGGTGGCGTTGATTGGGCTGTTGGTTTATTGCCGCTTTCAGGGTTATTTATGTCGATGGTTTACCCGACCTTAAACTCCAAAGGAATATCGTGCTTCCCGGTACAACAACATGGCGCAGTTGCTGGGGTTATATTATTTTTCACTGCACTTTCAGCCGCATTAGCACCTTTATTTATGGGTATGATCAGCGATTACTTTGGTCATGTACGTTATGGTTTTTATCTTGCAACCGGCTTTGCCATTATTTTATTTTTAGCGATGCTTTTTAACTATTTCCGTGACCCATCAGCCAGCGCTTTACAAGAGAGCAACCTAATAACTGAGTAAATCAAAAAATTGGGTGCTAAAAAAACACTATATAAATCAATAGATGAGTAAAAAAACAGCAAATAAAGAATAAAATAATTTGCTTATTGTAAAAGATTTGTTATTTTTACTTAATCGATTAAGTAAAAATAACAACCCCTTCGGGCTCACAAAACGAGGCGTTCACATGACAACACACAACACACCTTTATATTTAATGAGTGCTTTAGCGCTGGCTGTAAGCCAAGGCGTTTATGCACAACAAGAAGAGCAAAACACACAAGCGCAAGCTAACAAAGGTCTTGAGACTATCGTTGTAACCGGTGTACCACGTCGTACAACCATTATGGCATCAAGCTCATCAGTGAGCAGCCTATCGCTTGCTCAAGTTGAAGTATCTACACCCCGTTCAACTGCTGAAGCGTTTAGAATTATTCCGGGCGTACGCTCAGAATCAACCGGCGGTGAAGGTAACGCAAACATTGCTGTACGCGGCTTACCTGTGGCCTCTGGTGGTGCTAAGTTTTTACAATTACAAGAAGACGGTTTACCCGTTATGCAATACGGTGATATTGCTTTTGGTAACGCTGATATATTTATGCGCCTAGATAATACCGTACAAACTATCGAATCAATTCGTGGTGGTTCGGCCTCGACTGCAGCAAGTAATGCACCGGGCGGCATAATTAACTTTATTTCTAAAAATGGTGAAAACGAATCAGGCAGTATTTCTACAACACTGGGCCTTGATTACGACACTATTCGTACAGACTTTGAATACGGCACTTACCTTAGTGATAGCGTACGTTTTCATGTAGGTGGTTTTGTGCGCCAAGGTGAAGGCCCGCGTGAAACGGGTTACACATCAAATAAAGGTGGGCAAATTAAAGCCAACCTTACAAAAGACTTTGAAAACGGTTACGTGCGTCTTTATTACAAACATTTAGATGACAAAAGCGTGGGTTACTTACCAATGCCAATGTATGCAAATGGTGACTCAATCCCAGGGTTTGACGCACAATCGGATACCCCGCATTCGGCATTATTTACTAAAACAGTACGTTTAAATGGCGAAAATCAAATTAGTAGCGGCGATATTCGCGATGGTATGAACCCGCAAGTTGACTCAGTGGGTTTTGAAGCCGTGTTTGACTTAGATAACGATTGGCGTATTGAAAACCGTTTTCGTAAATCCTCTGTGAGCGGTAACTTTAATTCACTTATTCCTGCTGAAGTAGGCAGCGCGACTGCTATTGCACAAAGTATTGGCGGCGCAGGTGCAACGCTTAGTAATGCAAATACCGGGGCTGCATTTAATGACGATTTAGCCATGCGTATTCATACGTTTGACGTCACAATGAACGACTTTGACTCTATTGTGAACGACTTCAAACTAACTAAATCACTAAACGATGATACAAGCGTTACGTTTGGTTACTATGCTTCAACGCAAAATATTGCTATGTCATGGTTATGGAACTCTTACCTAATGGAGCTTAAAGGCGATAATGCGGCGCTACTAAATGTAACAGCTGCTGATGGTACAGAGTTTTCTGAAAATGGTTTATATGCATACGGAACGCCTTTTTGGGGTAACTGTTGTCAGCGTGATTACGATACAGAATACGATACCCGCGCCCCGTACGTTTCATTTTCAACAAAAGTGGGGGATGTAAGTATTGACGCCAGTGCTCGTTACGATAGTGGTGAAGCACGCGGCAACTATGCAGGTGCCGTTACCTCAACGGTCGATATGAATCGCGATGGAGTGATTTCAGTTCCTGAACAAAATGTAGCAGGCATTGATACCGCAAATGCTAGCCCAGTAAATTACGATTGGGATTATGCATCCTATTCAATTGGGGCTAACTACCAAATAGACTCAAGCCTTGCGACATTTGCACGATTGAGTAAAGGTGGCCGTGCAAATGCTGACCGACTTTTATTTGGTAAAGTACGCGCTGATGGTTCGGTTGCTGATGAAGATGCCGTTGATGAAGTAAACCAGTATGAATTTGGGGTTAAAAAACGTTTTGATTCACTCTCAGTTTTTGCAACAGCGTTTTATGCAGAAACAGAAGAGCAAAACTTTGAAGCAACATCGCAAACCTTTTTTGACCGTGAGTACGAAGCAAAAGGGATTGAAATTGAATCAACTTACTTCATCGATGCATGGGATTTTCGTGGTAACTTAACATGGACTGATGCAGAAATTGCTAAGGATGCACTTACCCCTGAAGTGGTAGGTAATACGCCACGCCGCCAAGCTGATTTAATCTACTCTTTAATGGCTCGTTATAGCTTTGATAAAGGTGCTGCCGGTGTCAACTTTATTGGTACTACTGATGCTTACGCTCAAGACAATAACGACCTTAAATTTGACGGTTACACTCAAGTAAATGGCTTTGTAAGTTACGATTTATCTGAAAACCTTAATATCGCACTCAATGTAAATAACTTATTCGATACGGTAGGTATTACAGAAGCTGAAGAAGGCTCAATTCCAGATAATAACATTATTCGCGCCCGTACTATTAATGGCCGCACAACATCAATAACGCTTAAATACGCGTTTAACTAACCATCTTTAGTGTAACAAACGCTGAAGCTATGTTTTTCAGCGATTGTTACACTAACTTTAATTAGTTTTAATAATTCTCCCTTGAATTTTGACCTAGCTCTGCTGGGTTTTTTAGGATTTACACTATGACCAAATTACTTAGCCTCGGCGAGCTACTTATTGATATGCTGCCACAAGATTCTCAAAACAGTGCTTATTTGCCCATTGCAGGAGGTGCCCCTGCCAATGTAGCGGTAGGTTATGCAAAGTTAGGCGGCAAGGCTGCTTTTTGTGGCGGTATGGGTGATGACTACTTTGCTAAGCAATTAAGTAAATCGCTTGAGCAATATAAAGTAAGTACAGAGTACTTATTTACGATTAAAGACTCTCAAACGGCCGTAGTTATTGTGAGTTTAGATGAAACCGGTGAACGCAGCTTTAATTTTTATCGCCACAATACCGCCGATTTACTGTTAACGAGTGATCACTTAAACCATATCAAATGGGATGAATTGAGTACCCTACACTTTTGTTCCAACACGTTAACCAATCCAGCCATTGCAAACACCACCGTGTGTGCTTTAAAGCTGGCTAAAAACAACCATAAACTCGTTAGCTTTGATGTAAATTTACGCTATAGCTTGTGGCAAAATAGCAATAACATTGAACACAATGTACACGCGTGTTATGCCTATTGCGATATTGTTAAGCTATCGCGTGATGAGCTGAACTTTTTAGCTGAGCAAACACAGCATGCACCTGATGATTACTTACAATCTATTTTAAATATAGGTGTTAAATTGGTATTTTTAACCGATGGCCCTGCACCGGCAACGGTTTATCATAAGGCGTTTATATTAAACGAATCGGCGCCAATCATTAATGCTGTGGATACTACCAGTGCCGGTGATGCGTTTATTGCAGGCGTGTTATATTATTTAAATCACACCGATGAAAATAGCCCGCTCATCGAAAAAATTAATAATGAGCATCTAGTAAAACACGCTTTAAATTTTGGTTTGCGCTGTGGCTCTAAAGCCTGCTTAGCCAAGGGGGCATTTCCCGCATTACCTACACTTCAAGAGGTATAATACTAATCCGCAATAATACTTAATCATTTTATGGGGCTAAACGTGTCGCTATCTGCGTTAAAAAATTCTCATTTTGAACAACTAAATAGCAAACTTTTTGCCTAGCTATCAACACGTTTTTCCTGCCTCAAAATAGATCACTTAATTAAGCGAATTGGTATAAATACTTTAAAAATAAAGGCCGATTATGGCCTTTATTTAAGCATCCGCTTCTTCATCATTACTTTTTAACCATTCTAAAGCCGCAGTGGCGTTCTCAAAATATTGAATTTCACCTGATACAAACCAACTGCCTAATTTAGCGATGGTTGATTGCCAGTCTTTGTTGCCGTATATGGCTATTTTTTTAAATTCTTTGTTGTGTTTTAAGCCAAGTTTTAAATCATCCCATGCGGCTCTAAGTTCCCAGCCATCAAGCTCAGTACCATCTATGAGTACATTAACAATAGGATGTTTAACTTCGCCAAGCGCAGAGTCTATCATCGGCGTGATCACTTCATAATCTTTGTGAGTGAGTGTGCCTATGGCTTTTAAGGTTAAAAAAAACTCGCAACCAGAGCGCTCAATACCAATAGATAAGCCGTGTGTTAAATTTACCATAACCCGAACTCCACAATAATATAAGCATCAAGTATAGGTGATAGCTTAGTAACCAATAGTGAAGTAGATCAAAAAACAGGCACATATACTTTTATTGTGCCTATTTTAATTAAATGCTTAATTATGCATTTTCAAGCCGTGCTATTTGGTTTTCAACATCTGTTAAATGACCGATTTTAAGCCACACTCTGGCTCCTTCACTGCCTGCTGTTGCTTTAATTTCGCTGTTAGGCGGCACTCTTAACCAGCTGTGCTTTACTAATGTATCGCCCTGCTCTTCAAGCGAGCCTTCAAGAACTAAAAGCTCGCCCCCACCCAAGGCGTTTAACGATATTTCACTGTTAGGTGCAAATGCTAAAATACTCACCTCTTCAAAGGCGTCTTTATAAAGAGGAGCTACATTTACATTACTAAACTCAGGGTGAGGAACACCGTGCATGGTATTAGTTTGCAAGCGAACATGCTCTGTGTCCTCTGGCTGAAACTGCCATAATTTTACAAATATAACGCACCCGTTTTCAGAGCTTGGTGTATGTTTTGACTCAGGCGGATTACGAATATAAGAACCCTTGGGGAAATCACCATGTTCATCTTGAAAAACACCTTCAAGCACAATAAATTCTTCACCGCCGGTATGTGTATGAGCAGAAAAATGGCTGTTTGGCGCATAACGTACAATGCTGGTTGCGCGTGCAACTTCATCGCCCACTCTATCAAGTGGACGCCTATCAACACCCGCCATCGGTGAGGCTATCCATTCTAACGATGCGCTATGTACAACAACACGTTCGCTAAAATCAGCTGCAATTTTCATATTTGACTCCATATCTAAACAGCAATGCTTGGACGTTGAGCGACCTTTTCTTGCCATACTATTAAATGTGATAGCTCCTAGGAATAGCTATTTTTGCAAAGCCTGCAAACACCAGACCGGCGTACAAAGTAATATCTGCAACACTAAAATTCTCACCGGCAACATAAGCAGAGTTGGCTAACACTGTATTAAAATAAACAAAGCCTTGGCGCGCTTTTTCACCTTGCTTTTCTCCACAAGCAACATTTTGATAGGTTTCAAGCGCTGGGCCTAAACCATCCGTTGCATGATGAAAGTAAGTGGCTACAGCATCAAGCACCATAGACTCCGCACGCTTTTGCATCATATTAATCACCACGCGTTCTTTTGCCTCAACACCGGTTAATGAAGAGCCTGCAAAAGCGGTATCAATATATTCAGTAATCGCGGTGCATTCTGCAATGAACGTTCCATCATCTAGCTCTAAAGCAGGTACGCCTGCTAAGGGTTTTTAGTTAAAAAAGCCTCAGTACGGTGCTCACCATTTAATAAATCGACAGCAACAAACTCTACTTTATCAGTCGCCTTTTTTCAGCAAGCGCAATACGTACACGTAATGGATTAGGAAAGTTTTCTACGTCAAAAATTTTCATAATTATCTCTTTATATTTTTTACCACAGTTTGAACTCATACTGGCAAGAATAAATTACCTACCTTCTGATAGGTAGTTTATATTAAGATCTCGACCTTTGCAAACTAAAAATAAAAGAGCTTGAAAATAACTACCTACTGGTTGATAATTTTTGCAGCGATATGAAGGAAGTTTAAAATGACAAAAAAAGCGGCCCTGTTAAAAGCAGCAGAAAATAAAGTTAGACTTGGTGGCTATAGCAATTTTAGCTTTAGAGAGTTGGCCAGTGAAGTTGGTATTAAAAGTGCCAGTGTGCATTATCACTTTCCAACTAAAGCTGATTTAGGTGCAGAGCTTGCGCATCAATATACCGATGCCTTTATCGCTGTACTTGGTGAACCGCAGACACACAAAGCAAACGGTAAAAACCCTATTGATATTTACACTCAGTTATTTAGAAATGCACTCGTGATTGATAAAAAAATGTGTTTATGTGGCTTGCTCGGCGCAGAAAGCGACAGCCTACCTGATAAAGTGCGGGTTGAAGTTCAGCGGTTTTTTAATAAAAATTTAGCCTGGTTAACCCAAGCACACGCTGCGAATGGTGAAGAAAACCCTGCTCGCGCGGCAATACAAACAGTGAGCTTATTAGAGGGTGCGATGATGATTAGTAAAACCCTAGATGATATCAGCTACTTCGAACAAGCCACTTTTTAGCGATTGGCGATCAAGTATAAAAAAAGCGAGCCTTAATAAGGCTCGCTTTTACATTTTTAAGATTACGATTTATTAAGCCGTACGCACTTTATGCTTTGAATGCACAACAGCTAATACAATAAACCCTATAACAGCCACCGCTGCACCAATCGGTTTACCTAAATCACTTGATAAGTTTAACCCTATTGCCGCGGTCATTATGTATGACAAGGTCACTGCTGTAGCGATTACTGCTGGTATACTAGTGATCCAGTGGAATGTACCACGGTCAAATAAGTACTTGGTCGCAAGCCACAACACACTGGTAGAAAGCAGCATATTTGAGAATGCGAAGTAGCGCCAAATCACAGAGAAATCGAGCTTAGTCATAAAGTAGGCAATGGTTAAAATAGGGATTGCTAGCAATAAACGATTACGTAAACTTTGCGGAATACTAAACGCATCAACCACAGTCAAGCGCAGTGAACGAAACGCCGTATCGCCTGAGGTAATAGGGAAAACAGCAACAGCAATAATTGCCATAATACCGCCAAATACACCTAAGTAGCTGTTTGCAATATGGTTAACCACCAAACCTGGGCCACCAAGATCAAGCATAGCTTTTAAACCCGCATAGCCTTCAGGGAATGCAGCAATACCCGCTAATGCCCAAACACAACCTACAATGCCTTCACACATCATCGCACCATAATAAACTGGGCGTACGTATTTTTCGTTGGTTAAACAACGGGCAATAATAGGGGCTTGCGTTGAGTGAAAACCACTAATAGCACCACAGGTAATGGTTATAAATAGCAGCGGCCAAGTGGGCAGTCCATCAGGATTTGGTGCTAAGAAGTCATGAGCGTGATCAGCCTCAAAGTATGCTAAAAAGTCGCCCGCTACTGGTAAATGCGGTGCGTTTATTAGCAGTGATACCGCAATAGCTACTGTCATTACGATCATTAACAAACCAAAAATAGGGTAAAACTTAGTGATGATTTTATCAATGGGTAATAACGTGGCTAAAAAGTAGTAAGCTAAAATGGCCAAAACCCAAAAGGTATTATTTGCAAATATTGTATCCTTAAATATATCAAGGTTACTTAATAATCCTGCCGGGCTCATAATAAATACAACACCAACAAAAAATAGTAGCATCGCAGTAAAAATAAGCATAAAGCCTTTAAATACAACGTTGTAGTAGTGCCCAGCTATTTCCGGTAAGCTTTTACCGTCTTCTTTTATACTCATTACTCCTGAGAAGAAGTCGTGTACAGCGCCACCCAAAACATTACCAAGCACAATCCATACAAGCGCAACCGGACCATATAATGCACCCAATATTGGGCCAAATATGGGGCCTACGCCTGCTATATTTAAAAATTGAATCAAAAATGCACGAACAGGGTGAATTGCAACGTAATCAACACCTTCGCTAAAGCGTTTTTGTGGTGTGTCGACCGTTGAATCCATGCCCGCTTGCTTTTCAACAAACGGGCTGTAAAACTTATAGCCTAATATTAAAATAGTTAGGCAAATAAAAAAGATGATCATAAAGCACGCTTCTCTTTTTGTATGTGTGTATAGGGCCAAGTATTACAGCTCAAATTTTAAAATAACAATTGAACGTAGCATATGAAAAAGCACGCAACAATGAGACGTTTGGCTAATGCTCTGGCAAAATCAAATTTATTCAAAAAATAAAACTAAGTAACAGCATAAGTTACTTATAAAAAAGCGTTAAAAAACGTTAAAAGTACTTATATTGCGACTAAAATCTATACGCCAATTTGCAACAATAGCTACACCTGAATGATTAATTAGCCTACGATAAACATTATTACTACTTTAAATGTACTGCCGTTGGCCTACGTGGCTTTACAAAAAACAAGGATGCCCTCAATGACACAGTTTACTACGCCCGATTTATACGATGAACATCGCGACCATGTGCAAGTCGCTGACAGTGGCTTGCAACACTTTGGTAATAAAACTCTCTTTTATGGTCAAGTAGTGACTGTCACCTGCCCAGACGATAACTCATTTGCTGGCAATATATTACATGAAAATGGTGAAGGCAAAGTGTTGGTTGTGAATGGCTTTGCTAGTAAACGTTTTGCCTTCATTGGCGATATGATTGCAGAGCGAGCCCTAAAAAATGGCTGGCAAGGCATTATTATTAATGGTTGCTGCCGCGATATTGAAATTCTTGCCACGCTTGATTTACCCGTGATGGCACTAGGCGCTACGCCGCGCTGCACCACTAAGCGCGGTTTAGGTGCCAAAGATCACCCGGTTAATATGTTAAACACCACAATTAATACCGGTGATTGGGTGTATGCTGATGTCAATGGATTAATTATTAGTAATAAAGCCTTGTTTTGAACAATAAAAGTGACTGTTCGCGATAAAAAAAGCAGCTCGAAAGCTGCTTTATATAAAATCTAACATTAAGGTTTTACATTAAAGTGCTAACCATACATCGGTTACGCCTGGCTCGTGGTATTTAAATAACCAATCCCTTCAAACTCTTTAGTGCCGTATACGTTCCATTGTGTTAATTATGAGTCTAAACCGGTGTCAAATAAGGCAGCATTGTGCCTACATGTGAGTTCCATGCGCCATGTAAGTCGTAAGACATAATGTTTACATAATCCAGATATTTAACCGCTTGAAAGGTTTCCATACCTCGTAATAAATAACCAGAAGATGGAGACGCAAAAGTGAGTAAATAGTGCTTACCTGCGGCTTCACCTGCACGATATAGCTCTTCACGTACTTTTTTCATTAGCACTTGGTATGAGGCATTCAATTCTGCACGGCGCGCGTTGGAAATAGGAAAATCATCGGGGTGACCTGAGTCGTTCATTGAAGATCGGTATTCGTAATCAATATCAACGCCGTCAAATTCATATTTTTCAATAAACTCAACGGTGGTTACCTCTCCATCGTTATCAATTGCTTGCGTCGATACGACAACGCTGTCTTTATCGGTTAGTTGAAAACCGTCTGCTGGCATTAACTCGATAATTAAGGGAATTTCATTTTAATGACAGCGTTGTCAAATGCACCCAGAATTTTCCAATCTTTATAATCACCAGCATTCTCCACTGGATTGGCTTGTGTCCACCAGCTAGCTTCATACGCTTGCACTTGATCTCGTCTAGCCTGTTTGCCACTGTTCTAACGCACTGCAATCAATAGACGCGTGTACATTTAAACTAAGAAAACTTAACAATAAAGCACTTAGATTAAAGGCATTTGTTATTATTTTACGTGAGCTCATTGGCTCCTCCATTAACAATGTTTATACTCATTATTTTTTACCTTTCAGGTACAAACTTAACATGGATATCGTAAATACCAAGAAAACAATGCACAAAAACACATACAAAATAGTTACATTATAAAATTAACTAATTATTTATAACTATAAAGTTAAGAAGGGATATTCCATAAAAAAGCCCAGCATTGCTGGGCTTTGGATGTCTAAGGGGTAAACGTTTTATTCAGAAAATGAAACCGTAATAATATTCGAACATACGTTTTCAGATATACATAACTGGTAGTCGTATGCCGGTAATGTTGCTTTACGTACGTAATCACGGTAACGGCCATTATCCGATACGGTATCTACTAGTTCGCCATTTCGGTATAAGCTAAGTGACTCAGCCCCTACTTCTGCCCAGTTTAACTCAACACGCATAGTATCAAGACGTGACTTGTTAGCGCGTTTTAAGCTCAATTCAATTTCAACATCACTAACAACCACTGTTTGAGTGAATGTATCTGAGTTATTTTCACTATCCGTTACGGTTAATTCAACCTCATAACTTCCTGACTGAGCGTAAACATGTGTAGGATTTGGGTTTGTTGATGTTGAACCATCACCAAAGTTCCAGCTCCACTGTGAAATGTCATCATTTACATCACGACTTGTATCTACAAATGTAGCAGTTAAACCTTGTGCTGAAACACTAAAGCCAGCTTGTGGTGGTTGTGGGCTTACCTCACCGATAGCGCTAAATGTAAGTGACCAACCATTGATATTACCCGTATCTGCACCAGCTGTATCTTCAACATGAAGTGTCCAATCTCCAGTTGCCACTTCAGAATTAAATACGCTTGATGTAAATGACTTAACAATATCGTCTGCACTGCCACCTTCATTGCTTTGTAAAGTTACTTCTGTACCTTGCGCTGAAATAAGCGTAAGTACTAAGTCACCAGACCAAGTATGCGTAATATCTACATCAGCAGTGGTGCCAAAAATAGTTAAACCATCAGCAACCGTAATAACCGAGCTTGCGCCCTCTGGAGAATTATCCGGAATAGCGATGTTTTCATCACTGCTGTAAGTAAAGTCATTTAAACCAGCAGGTTGAAGCATTAAGCTAACAGTTTGTTCTTTAACTTGCTCGTCTGATGTCGCAGTTACAGTAAAGTCGTAATTTCCCCACTGAGTATCGCTGTTAGTTGCAACTGTTAGAACAACTTCATCGCCCGGACGAGCAGTAGTTGCGCTTAGTGATGCACCTGAAAGATCTGAAGCTAAAGCCAGTGAAACGTCACCATCCCATTGTGAAATTGAACCAATCGTAAAGGTATAAGTAACCGTATCACCTACAGTCGCTTGCTGAGAAACCGGCGATACAGATAATTTAAAGCCTGGAGTTGGATCAGCATCTATTAGCGCTTGATTAACATTTAGGCGTGTACCTGCAACCGTTTTACCATTTAATGCTGCATTAGCATCACCACTAGACATAAGTAATTCTTTAAGCTCTAGTGTTGTTAAATCAGGATTAACTGAAAGTACAAGTGCAGCAGCACCAGCTACATGCGGTGTTGCCATAGATGTACCTGAATAAGTAGCATAGCTATTACCAGGAACGGTCGACAAAATACCTGAGCCAGGTGCGCCCATATCAACACTTGTTAGGCCCCATTGAGAAAAACTAGACATATTATCTCTGCTATCAGTACTTGCTATCGATAATACGTTGTCGTTTTCATAGTTAGATGGGTAGTGTGGATTTTGATCGTTATCAACCGCATCGTTACCCGCAGCAGCAACAAATAAAATATCAGCTTGCTCACTAGCCGTAATCGCATCAGCTAACGCTTGGCTAAAACCACCGCCGCCCCAGCTATTATTTAACACACGCAGATTAACACCCGCATTTTTAAGGCTAACCATGTAATCGATACACTTAATAGCACCAGAGGTAGAACCTGTACCATCTGCGGCTAAAAACTTACAACCAACAATAGAAACATCATGGTTTACACCAACAACACCGACACCATTGTTACCACTGGCACCAATTGTACCTGATACGTGTGTACCATGGCCTTGGTCATCCATCGGGTCACCAACATCAGTAATTGCATTAATACCGTGAACGTCATCAATATAACCGTTACCGTCATTATCGATACCATCACCAGCAATTTCACCACTGTTTACCCACGCGTTCGCAGCTAAATCAGGGTGACTATAATCAACACCGGTATCAATAACACCTACTACAACATCACGACTACCTGTAGAGATTGACCATGCTTCTGGTGCGTCAATATCGGCATCAGCCGTGCCACCAGTTTGGCCTTCGTTGTTTAAGCCCCATAAATCATCAAAACGAGGATCATTCGTTGCACTTGCTATGCTCACTCGGTAATCAGGCTCAACATACTCAATAGCTTGATGCGATTTTAAGCGCTCAATTGCTTCTTTAGCGCTCATTCCTGATACTTTAAATTTAGCAAGGCGGCCTGAAAATAACGAGGTGAAGTTATCATCAATTTCATCGTTATTTAGATCTGATATTTTTGCTTTTACTAACGAACGAGCTTGCTTACGCATTTCCGGCGAAGCATTCTTTTTATATTTAACAATAATCGAGTCACTGCTCGCAGTTACTTTTTGAGTTGTACTGTTAACATCAGGCAATTTAGCCGCAGCTAAACAAGGTAAAAGTGCAAGTGTAATAATAGATAATTTTGTTTTCATTGTTTTATCCGTAATTAAGTTAACTTAGCTTTACTAAGCGAAATATTTACGTTTATGAATTTAAGTAATCACGTGGCAAGCATTAAGAAAACGGGTAATCAGTCACTAACTCAAGTAAAAAAAACAAAATCAGGAACAAAACCATTATTTTTAACTAGAAATACAGTAAAAAAACACTAATAACAGCCATTTTAATGAATTAAATAACTTATTTTTAACATGTAATTAACTAATTATTTTTTACTGGTTTTTTTATGTAAATAGATAGAAAACACAAATTAAACGAGTAAGTAATTGAAGTTTATGAATTTAAATTACCATTAAAAAAGATGATTCAAAATGAACTCATCGAAGAATATAGTGACTGAGCAGTTATGAATTAGTGAATGGCAAACCACCTTAACAAGTACTAATGACCAAACCCTAATTCATATTTAAAACAGCATTTTACGTTTAAGAATAAAAAGCTAATCACACATTATGGCAGCACGGCATGCTGCAACGAAAATACCTTTTTAAAACTTAATAAATAATCAAGGTATTTTATTTTATCTTTCAAGGAGAATAATAATGAAATTGAATAAATCACTTTTAAGCTGTGCAATTGCAATTGCAATGGGCGCCAGCTTTACAGCAAACGCAAACACAGAAACAAAAGCGGGTTCAACTTCTGAGCTTGCAGCTAAAGTATCTGTAAGAAGTATTGAGAATGCTGTAACAGTTAACCAAACATTTTCTGACAACACGGCATTAGTATTTCAAGATGGCGATGGCAACACTGCACTAGCTACTGAAATCGGTAACAACAACGATGTTAAAATAGCTCAATTACAAAATGGTAATTACGCCGAAGTTGAAACAACAGGTGATAACAACCAACAAACTTATGCTCAAGATGGTGTTGCTAATGGTTTCATTACGCGCATAACGGGTGATAACAACGGCGTTAATGTTTCTCAAACCGGCCAAGGATTATTTCAAAACAATGAATCAATCAATATTATCACTGGTAGCGACAATAATATTGACGTTGAACAAGGAAATGGCGGTCACTGGTTTTACAACATGGACATGAGAGGTAATGGTAACGTAATTACTTCATCTCAGTTTGGTATGTGGCAAGAATTTGAAGTACTTAGCTTATCAGGCGATGAAAACACTATTGAAATTGAACAAACAGACACCTGGAATGAATTTAAAATAGGCTCATTACGCGGTAACGAAAATGAGATTGACGTTAGCCAAGATGGATCACGTAACATCATTAAATTCACTGATATTGCTGGTGATGACAACGAAATAGCTACTGAACAAAGCAGCGGTAATAACAATACCATTACTTTTGCAGCCGTTACTGGTAATGATAATGAAATAAAACTAGACCAAGAAGGTTCGAATAATGCTATTGAGTCTGGTCTTTTTGAGGGTTCATTCAATGAAGTAACAGTTAATCAAAATGGTGATGAGAACCTTGCGACTACTGAGCTAATGGGCGATAACAATGAGCTTACAGCAATGCAAGTTGGTAACACTAATGAAGCATACATGGGTGTCATTGGTTCAAATAATGAATTTACAGTAACCCAGGTTAGTGATTTTAACTCGGCTCATTTAGCTAACTTTAATGGTAGCGGTAACGATGTTGATCTTAGCCAAACAGGTGGCGATGAAAACACAATTTTAGTGCAGTCTTCATACCCTGATGTTTCTCTCACTTCAAACGATAACGATATTGATGTTAATCAAGTCGGTAATCAAAACGAGGCGATTGTTACACTAGCGGGTATCCTTGATAGTAACGCAAACCAAATTGATATTGCTCAAAATGGTGATATTAACGTTATTGACTTAATGGTAGAAGGCAGTAATCACTCTATTGATATTGCACAGCAAGGCGAAGGTAACTGGGTAGGTGGAACTGGAGATTCACCGTTTTTATTAGGCGGTGAAAACGTTTCATTCTCTGTTACTCAAACCGGTAACTACAACACTGTTATAGGTAGCGCAATTGGCTTTAACAGTACATTCTCTGTCACTCAACTTGGTGATGGTAATACAGCAACAGTTACACAAATGTAATTGATGAGATGGGGAGAGTAACCCTCTCCCTTATTTTAACTATGGAAAATAAACAATATATCTATCTTTTTATACTTTTAACTTTTTTTACTCCTTTGAGTAATGCCAGTGCTGATTTAGAAATCGATGGATTATTACTAAACAAAAGTATTAGTCGCTTTGGGTATCAATTTTACAGTGAATTTTCAAATTATTGGCGTGAACTGCCTTCAACAGCTGGCTTTAATGTAGAAATAAAAGAAACAGTTATACCCCGTGCTGGTACTAAATTAGTTTTGATAATGAATCATAAGATTATTTATGCAACCCATTTGGGACGAAAGTTAGAGCCTTTGGACGAGCGAGTAGAGCAAGCAGTGCACTCTGTAATGGACGCCATGGCGCGATCGAATATGCAAACAGCGAGTCCTGATATGGCATTAAATGGATGGTAACAATGAAAAAAATAGCATTAACAATAATAACAACTTTAAGCTTTTCAGTCTGCGCAACTGAAATTATTTATACCCCTATTAACCCGAGTTTTGGTGGCAACCCTCTCAATGCCAATATGTTGCTTAGTAAGGCACAAGCACAAAATAAACATAAAGCGCCGGTTGTCGAAAAAGGGTATGCAGACCAGTTTAAAGATTCATTAGAGCGGACATACTTAAATCGAATGGTGAGAGAAATCACCGACATGGCTTTTGGGGAAAATATTGAAGACAGTATTTTTAATCAAGACTCCATTTTTATGAGCGGTGATTATCAAATAGAAGTGATCACCAGTACAACCGACACTATCACGGTTAGAATAACAAATGTAATTGATGACTCGGTTGTGGTTATCGAAGTACCGAGGTTTGGATAATGTATAAATTAATAATAATAACAATCGCTCTTTCTCTTAGTGGTTGCTCTACTATGGGTAATTTAATCCCTCCGTCAAAACAAAGTGCGGTAACGTTAGAGCCAACAGATGTTTTTTCTGATTTAAAAAGCTTACCTAAACCTGCGGGCAGCATTCCAGTCTCGGTTTATTCATTTCGCGATCAAACCGGTCAATATAAACCACAGACTAATGTTAGCTCTTTTTCAACGGCAGTCACTCAAGGTGCAAACTCTATTCTAGTGCAAGCATTACATGAGTCTGACTGGTTTACGCCGGTTGAACGTGAGGGTTTGCAAAATATTTTGACTGAGCGAAAAATTATTAGAGCGGCACAAGCGACTAACCCTAATCAAGGCGAGCTACCGCCGTTAACCACTGCGAAAATCATTTTAGAAGGCGGTATAATTAGTTACGACACTAATGTAAAAACGGGTGGCTTAGGAATGGAATATTTTGGTATTGGCGCATCAGAGCTATATCGTGAAGATGCAATATCAATCTATTTACGTGCCGTAGATGTAAGAACTGGCCAGGTATTGTTATCAGTAGCCACCAGCAAAAAAGTATTGAGCCAAGAAATGCGAGCAGGTTTTTTTAGGTATGTTAGCTATAAACGTCTGGCGGAAGCTGAGGCGGGCTTTAGTGATAATGAACCAATGAGCATTTGCGTAACGCAAGCAATAGAAAAAGCGCTTACAGATCTTATCACCAAAGGTATTGATAAAGGCTTATGGGCTAAACAGGCAACTTAACGTACTCTTGTAGATGGCCACAACGTCATTGATGTGGCCGAACAGAGGGCGTTCAGAATTCTGTGTCAGCCTAAATTGCTAAATATCTAGCACGCCATCTAACCTACCTTCGAAGTGAATGGCTAATTGCGACAATGTCAGGTTCCAACTGTGGATTGGCATTGTCCATTTCTTCGAGGCGTTCAATATGCCTGCATACAATAATTTCATCAAGCTATTTTCATTCGGGAATGCGCCTTTAGTCTTGGTCAATTTCCTAAACTGGCGGTGAACCGCCTCGATAGCATTGGTGGTGTAAATGGCTTTTCGCACGTAATCTGGGTACTTGAAGTAAACCGACAGGTTCGTCCATTTACGACGCCAAGAGTCGATAACAATGGGATATAGCTTGCCCCATTTATCGTCTAGCTCATCCAGTGCTGCTTCTGCGGCATCTTTAGTTGCTGCACGATAAACGGGTTTTAAGTCAGCCATAAAGGCTTTTTGGTGCTTAGAGGCTACGTACTTCATCGAGTTACGAATTTGATGAATAACGCACTGTTGAACCTCTGTTTCAGGATAGATAGTGCCAATGGCTTCAGAGAAACCTTTTAGTCCATCAACACAGGCGATTAAAATATCGGATACGCCACGATTATGTAAATCGGTCAGCACTGATAACCAGTAGTTAGCACCTTCGCTTTCTGATACGTAGAGGCCAAGTAATTCTTTACGGCCTTCAATATTAATACCCAGCACAGTATAAACCGCTTTGCTAACGTAGCGACCATTTTCCTTGATTTTATAGTGAATAGCGTCAAGCCAGATAAATGGATACAACGCATCAAGACTGCGAGATTGCCACGCTTTAAGCTCTGGTATTAGCTGGTCAGTCACAGCGGTTATTGTGGCTTCTGATACTTCAATGCCATACATTTCTTGAATGTGACTGCGAATATCACGATAGCTCATGCCTAACGCAAACATAGATAGGACTTTTTGGTCAATTTCTGGCGTTAACTTAGTTTGGTTTTTCTTAACGAGTTGCGGTTCAAAGGAGCCAGCGCGGTCTCTTGGTGTTTCAAGTTCAAATTGACCTACAGATGATTTAACGGTTTTTTTGCTAGTGCCGTTCTTACGGTTTGGTTGCAGTTCAGCTTCTAGATGCTGCTCTAGCTCTGCTCTGAGTGCAGCTTCAGTTAATTGTTTAATTAGCGGTGTTAAAACACCATCTTCACCAGTTAACCCTTTACCAGATTGAAGTTCAGCTAATGCTTTGTTGAAGTCGAAAGATTGAGTCATGTGTCACTCCTGTTTTCTTAATATTACTGAAATGACACAGATTTCTAAACACTACCCAAACACAAATAACGATTAGCTCTCAACGGGTAATAATACTGAAATATATCTTTGCGCCCAATTGGCCAATTCAACTCTATTACGCGAATTAGTTTTTTTAAATGCGCTATAAAGGTGAGTTTTAACAGTGTGGTCGCTAATGTTTAGTTTGTCCGCTATTTTATTATTACTCGCTCCTTGTGCTATTAAATGAATAACCGACTTTTCTCGTTTAGTTAAATGTTTATAGTCAGCTTCATTTAATGTGATGTCTTCGCTTAAGGAGCTAAACGAAGAGGCGACACTTAGAATATCATTAAAGGCCTTAGAGATTACTTTACGAGTAAACCAAAGCTCACCAGTAGAAATTCTTACTAAGCCTTTAAATATATCTTCTGCTGCTGCCGATTTATAAAATACCCCATTAAAATGATTGATTAATAAGTTTTTTTCACATACTTGCTCTAGTTCTACATTAAAAAGCACAACTTTATGCTGTTTAGCCAAACAAATTAAATCTGCTGGGATCAAGTCCTGCCAATCATTTTTAGACCCATCAATTAGAAAAATGTCATAAGCACCACGCTGATCAATATGTGGGATAGTACTGTCCATTTTTATATCACCAAAAATGGCTTGAAGTGTTCTTAAAATAACTGTGTAGTTTTGAGAATGGAAAGACGATTGAAGCGTTGTCTTAATAAAAGCCGAGCTTTTTTTAAACATATAACCAACCCTTGAAACATTAAATTTACAACAATCGCCACATTACCTAAATTAACTACAAAACACAATGCTTCTTTGGTATGAGCCAATGAGTTTAGTTACCCTATAAAAGGGTATAAAAGCGTGATGTAACACCGTTAGTCCAACCAAATCCTTGTTGTACTTGATATTCACCCCCGCTCGCTGGCTTTTTGTTGCGGTGTGCATACGTTATATTTCTCCAACAAGCATTTATTTTCAATAAAATCTTGTTCTACCATTGTTAGCCAATTTTTCATTATGCGTGTAGCTAATTGATCAATACCATAATTACGCAAGCCTTTTACCGCAAACCATTGTAATGGAGCCCAGCCATTCGGGCTGTCCCATTGCTGTGGAGTATCAACAACCGTTGTTACAATACCACCTACTTTTAAAAACTGCTCGCTCAATACGTTTGCAACCAGTTCAGCTTGCTGTTGCGAGGCTAAATTAACAAAAAGCGGGGTACTTGCCGCTGCACTTAAAATAGCAGACGGCTTAGATACCTTATAATTATAATCAACAAAAAAACGCTGCTCAGGCCGCTCCACAGTGAGTTTATGTAGCCTTTTACACTGGTGGTATTTGCAGTCCCTTTCATGGTTAATAAAAGCGTTGTTATAAAATGCGCATCAACAAAGTCTCTTAATTGAGTCTTATTAAGGGGTGCTATTTGCTCATACTGTTTACAGGCACTTTGCCAATCAACACGCGCACTTGAAATGGCAGAGATGGCTAAAGCCCATAAAGTTGAGCCATTACGCATCAGTTTTTAACGCATTATACCTCATACAAGACGAGTTTCTATGGTGTTCAGGTCGAAGCCCAGGGACAATCCCTAAAAAGCTAAAAGAACTACGTGAAAACGGTAAACGGCTAATATTACCGGAGAAAAGAAAGCGAAAAGCTTATCCGCGAGCGGTGCTGGCAAAGACACAAAAATATCCGGTTAGATATAAATGAAAAAACACCACTCGTTCTTAAACGAGTGGTGTTATTATTTAACAACGGCTTTTTATTATAGATTATGGATAACCCTATTCAGCATTAACCATGTCTTCAAACTTCATACCGGTTAATTTAGTTAGTACTTTAATTACATAAACAAAAATACCAATGAGCATGAGCATAGACGGAATAGCAATTACCGGATAACTCAGTAACGTCATTTCGCCAAGCTGTTCGTTAAATTCAACGGAGCCTGCAGGGCTGGTAACAATCCATTTAGCAAGGATGTAATTCATCGTAGATGAAAACACAAAGGTAAGCGCTAATAAGTAATTAGCATTAGTAATCTTTTGTTTAAAGCTTTGTGTATTGCCTCGTGCATCTAAGGCATCGTAAATAGTATCTAGCTTAAATAAAAGTGAGTTTAATAAAAGTTTGGCTAGCAGGGGTTTACCAAAAAAACCCGACATCAACACGGTAAAACCAATGATTGCCGGAATAGCTGCTTCTTTTATAGCTAACCACTCAACGTTTAGCTCAAACAAGGCAATACCACCGGTAAGCAAAGTACTTAAAAAGCCTAAAAGCGAGATGAAGTTTAATGAGCCCGCTTTTATAAAATCATAAATCCCATAGCTAATGGGGAATATAAGCGCGACAATTAAACCAGCCACACTGCCTAAATATTCAGGGCCAGAAAACTTCATTAAAATGACTGAAGGGATGATGATATTAAAGACTATTTCGATAAGCGGATTATTTTTTTTACGCTTATTTGTAGCTTGATTATTACTGGTCATTTTTAGTTCCAAAAAATATTACTGCTGCCATTAATTTCCCCTTATGTGGAATAAATAATGCTAAACATTGCTTCTTTGCATAATACTCGCAATACGCTCGCCATTCTAGCATGGCACTTAGTCGTATTATTTTATTATGTAGCGCTTACTCTGCAGTAATATAGGTATAAATTGAGGCGTTAATTAAATCACCAGTCGTATTTTCAGCCCTCAAAGACTATATTAAAGCTACAAAAAATGTAACTCTTCATTAAGACAAACTATTTTCTAAGGATCATTTTTAGCTATTTGCTGATCCTGCCAGTATGCCAAGCTAGAGCGATTACCCTATCGCTCTAGCTTTAATGAATTTAAACAGCATAAATATCACTAAAATAGTTGAGCAAACTAAAATTCAGTTACAAGAAGATAAAACACTCTCGCCAGCGTTGAAGATGTCTATTGAACTCATTCTTGTTGTCGTTGTTATGCTAGCTAACCTGAACTCCGGATAATAAATCCATCTCAAGCAGCTACTTTCAGCGCTAACTGCGTTGAATTTACTTGCAATAGGCGACTATTGACACGTAATTTCGCCTTGTTTTCACTAAAAATCTCTAGCTAGAGATAAATAAACACAAATATCTTTTATTGATTCAATGTGTTAGTAAATCTCTTAATCAGAGTTCAGGGACGCTTGCCCATCACATTTAAACGCTGTAATTGATACTCATAAAATGTAGGGGTGGCATGTAATGTTTTTGTAATTACATCTTTCGCCCAATCAGGTAGTGATTTATTTAAGCTATAGAACACCCATTGATTTTGCTTACGATCAGCAAGCAAACCGCATTGACGTAATACAGCTAAATGCCGTGAAATTTAGGCTGGCTTACATCAAGTGCCGCCACTAATTCACATACACATAACTCATCTTCATGCGCAATAAGCAGTATTGTCTTTAAGCGGGTGTCATCAGCGATACATTTAAAAAAATGCAGAGGATTTAGTTTATTCATACAGTGTAGTCTTGTTTTGCATACAACAATATATGAAAAGAAAGACATATGGAGTAGTGAAAATATGAAATTTCATATATACAGGTAAAGTTATCTATTTTCCGCGTCAACTCAAGTTTGGCTTTTTAGAGATGTGCCCAATAAAAAACACGCAATGATCACTCATGGCGTGTTTTTATAAACAATATAAAGGGGTTAATTAAATAACCGACAACTCTACTTCAATATTGCCGCGAGTTGCATTTGAATATGGACATACTTGATGTGCTTTCTCTACCAAGGCTTGTGCCGCTGCTTTGTCCATATCACCTAATGATACAGCCAATTTTACAGCAATACCAAAACCGGCATCAATCGCACCAATAGACACTTCAGAGTTAATGTAAGTATCACTTGGCAGGGCAATTTTTTCGCTACCCGCTACAAACTTAAGTGCACCAATAAAACAGGCAGCATAACCTGCTGCAAATAATTGCTCTGGGTTTGTGCCTTGTCCGTCGTCACCACCTAGCCCTTTTGGGGTTGATAGTTTTACATCTAAACGGCCATCGTCAGATTTAGCTACACCTTCACGGCCACCGGTTGCAGTTGCTTTTGCCGTGTAGGCAACGTTTTGTAATACATTCATAGTGAACTCCAAAGTTTATCAATCAATTTAATTTGCATACAAAATAATAGAGCAAGTAATTAGAGATTGCAAATACTTTGCATGCAAATTAAAATGTTTTTTGAATTTAAGGTATTTAGGAGTTAGGTATGTCGTTTGAGCAATTAAAGTTAAAAAATCAGCTGTGTCATAGGTTATATATGGCATCAAATAGCATTGCACGCGCTTACCGTGAACCTTTGGCTGCACTTAACTTAACGTATCCGCAATATGTAGTAATGATGGCGCTGTGGGAGCAAGACAAAATAACCATAGCGCAGCTAATAGATAAAACCGCTATTGATGGCGGCGCTATGACCCAAATACTCAAAAAAATGACCGAAAAGTCTCTGTTAGCCGTTATTAAAGACGAGCACGACAAGCGCAAGCGCCTAATTCAGCTTACCCATCGTGGGCAAGCCCTTAAAAACGAAGCCGCTGATATTCCAAAAAATATATTATGTAAGTTTGAAAGTGTAGACCCTACGCAAGCCAAACAGCTTATGCAGCTGCTTGATTTAGTAGTAAACGATTTAAATACTAAAAGCGACGATGAGTTAGCCAACTAACGCGGTTATTTTTTGTTGAATAAACGCCCTAAATGCGGTGATCACCGGGGTCATTTGGCGTCGGTCGGCGTACATCATATAAAGCGGTAGCGGATCGCTTTGCCACTGTGGGCATAAATGAACGAGCTCCCCGCTTGCTAAATTATCAATGACATCCAAGTACGATTTATACGCAATGCCTTTGCCCTCTAGCGCCCAGCGCCTCACCATTTCACCATCGTTTACTATATGTTGGCAATTTAGATGTACTTTTTGTACTGCGCCATTTTTATAAAAACGCCACTCTTTAAACACTTCACCAAAACGCATAAAGGTAATGGTAGTGTGCTGCGTTAAGTTAAGGGGGTGTGTAAGCAATCCATTTTTTGCTACATATTCAGCAGAGGCCACTAAAATACGCGCATTATTTAAAAATAGTGGCGCTGCAATTAACTGCGAATCTTTTGGTACACCAAAGCGCAGTGCAATATCAATTGATTGGCTATAAATGTCGCTTACTTCGTCACTTAAGTGCAGTTTAAGTTTTACATTCGGGTATTGCGCTAAAAACTCATTAAGCCATTCACTTAGTTTATTTCGCCCTAAATCACACGGGGCCGATACCTGTAGTGTCCCTGTTACTTCGCCTACTGCAGTTTGCACTGCGGCTACCCCTTGTTGAATAAGCGACAGTGAATCTTTGGCATAAGTTAAAAACTGCTCTCCTGCCACACTTAAGCGTAAGCTGCGGGTTGAGCGAATAAACAGTACGTTTCCTAAATCTTTTTCTAGGCGCTTAATAGCTGCACTTACCGCCGCTGGGGTTTGCGCGTTTTGCCGTGCGGCTTCAGAAATACTGGCGCAACTAGCTACATCTATAAAAGTTTGAATATCGTTAAATGATCGCATATTTTCAATTAAAATTTGAAAGTGCTTTAGTTTTTCATGTCTTTTTCTATTTTTCAACTGAGCTATAGTACTTATTAAGTTAAAAGTACTTAGTTAAAATCATCAGGAACGCACATGAAAGCATTTGGATACAGCAAAAACACTAAAACGCTTACAACAAGCTCTATACAAGAAATTGAGCTTGATACCCCAACCGCTACCGGGCACGACCTACTTATTGAAGTAAATGCTATTTCAATAAACCCAGTAGATACAAAAATACGTGCAAATGTAGCGCCGGAACAAGGCTACAAAGTATTAGGTTGGGACGGCGTAGGCATTGTAAAAGCCGTTGGCGAGTCAGTATCGTTATTTAATGTGGGGGATCGTGTATTTTACGCCGGCGATTTATCGCGCCAAGGCAGTAATGCGCAATTTCAATTAGTTGACGAGCGCATTGTAGGGCGTGCGCCTAAAACATTAACCGACGCACAAGCCGCAGCACTGCCGCTAACCAGTATTACCGCCTACGAAATGCTGTTTGACCGCCTGCAAGTGCCTAAAAATAAGCAAAATACTCAGCAATCTATTTTAGTTATTGGCGCCGCAGGTGGCGTTGGTTCTATTTTAGTACAGCTTGCCAAGCAACTTACTGGGCTAAATGTGGTTGGTACTGCATCACGCGAGCAAAGCGTAACCTGGCTTAAAGAGTTAGGCGCCGATCACGTGCTCGATCATTCTAAAAACTTAAACGAGCAGCGCAAAGAGCTCGGTTTAGCTGAGTTTGATTACGTTATTGGATTAACTCATACCGACCAATACCAAGACCAAATAGTGGAGTGCATTAAGCCCCAAGGTAAATTTGCGCTAATAGATGACCCTACATCGTTCGATATTTTAAAATTTAAACCTAAATCTATATCGGTTCATTGGGAATTTATGTTTACCCGCTCGCTATTTACTACACCCGATATAACAGCGCAGCACACCTTACTTAATGAAATTAGTGAGCTGATAGACTCAGGTACGCTTAAAACCACACTTGGGCAAAATTTAGGCCCAATAAACGCCGCTAATTTATATAAAGCGCATCAAATTTTAGAATCGCACACCTCACGCGGTAAACTTGTTTTAGAAGGCTTTTAAACATGATCAAGATTAAAAAATTACTTTTAATTGCAGCCTGCAGTGCAGCGTTTTTAACCAGCAGTGTGTTTGCTAATACCGCTAATCAAAATGCTGATTTAAAAACAGTCGCCACATTTGGCACGCAACACCCACCGGGTAACATTGCTATTACGCCATCGGGTCGTAAGTTTTTATCGGTACATGGTTTTTACGGCCAAAAACAAAAAATTATGGAGCTATTAAGTGATGGCACCACCAAACCCTACCCTAATGAAGAATGGGCATACGCGTATAAAAACGGCAAAGGGTTTTACGATGTACTTGGCATAAATGTATCAGCCGATGGCGTATTATGGATGCTTGATACATCAGGCCCTGATCATGCTGGGCGTTTAGTCGGTTGGGATACCAATAAAGAGCAACTATATAAAATAATTTACTTAGCTAAACCCACCATTACCGACACCTCGTTTTTAAACGATTTAGTCATCGATAATAAACACGGTGTTGTATACATTGCCGACACCGCACAAGGCAGCCAAGCCGCTATTATTATCGTAAATTTAAAAACTGGTGAGGCGCGCAGAGTATTACAAAATAGCTCATACACCACAGCCGAAAACATCGACATGGTCATTGAAGGGCGCACCATGAAACTAGGCGGTCAACCAGCTCGTTTAGGCGTAAACCCAATCACACTCGACCCAAGCGAACAGTGGCTTTACTTTGGCTCTATGTCTGGCACGTCGGTTTACCGTATTGCCACAAGCGATATTAACAATAAAAGCCTGAGCGCAAGCGCCCTTGAGAGTAAAGTAACGCGTTACGGCTCTAAACCCATGTCAGATGGCATTATTGTTGATGGCGGCGGCAATGTGTATGTTACCGACATAACCAATGGCGCAATTGGCGTAGTAAAGCCAAGTGGTAACTACCAAGTATTATTTAAAGACGAGCGCTTAAGCTGGCCAGATGGCTTTAGTTATGGCGCTGATCATAAAATATACTTTACCGTAAATGAGCTACATCGCTCGCCAGTATTAAATAACGGTAAAAATGCCAGCCAAGGAAAATTTAGTGTGCTGTCGTTCGACCCGCTAGTAAAAGGTAAGGTAGGTCGCTAATTACAGCGTAAAAACCCAAGCCACGCACCTGCTGCGTGGCATTTTGGTGCAACTTTTAGGCCTTTTAGCCCCAAAGTGGTGCTAAGCGTTTAAAAGTTATTTTTTAGTTGTTTAATAAATACCTGATTTATATTCATAAAATATTTACTTAACAGTTGGCATAATTCTTCCACAGTAACAATGTGTTCAGTGAAACTTTCAAGGAAAATACCATGGCTAACCTATACCACACCCTCTACCTACTCTGGCGTTTAGACATTAGCGTATGGCAGGTAAACGATCCGAGTAATACCCATACTACGTGCGACAAAGAGCGAGTTTACAGCCAATAGATTTGGTATTTATATACTTTGCAAGCACAGCCATTGCGTTGTATTGTTAAGTAACTAAAAACAATATAATTGGAACGTGTATGCACGCCTTAGAAGTAAGTTTTGATGGCTTAGTTGGCCCTACTCACAACTATGCGGGTTTATCGTATGGTAACGTTGCCTCGTTAAACAATGCGGCGAGTATTTCAAACCCACAAGAAGCTGTGTTACAGGGCCTTGAAAAAATGAAAGCCATGCACGACAAAGGCTTAACACAAGGTGTGTTTGCACCCCACGCACGCCCCGATTTAAACGTACTACGTCGCCTAGGTTTTACTGGCAACGACTCGCAAGTTATTCAAAAAGCATTTAAAGCCGACCCTATTTTATTGCGCGCGTGTTATTCGGCCTCTGCAATGTGGACTGCCAATGCCGCCACTGTGTCACCTTCGCCAGATACCCTCGATGGCAAAGTGCATTTTACTTCAGCTAATTTAAACAATAAGTTCCATCGCTCGCTAGAGCCAGCTACCACTACCCGCTTACTAAAAGCCATGTTTAATAACGATAGCTACTTTGCACACCATACACATTTACCCGATCAGGGCTTTTTTGGCGACGAAGGGGCCGCTAACCACACCCGACTTTGCGACAGCCACGGCGAGCAAGGCCTAGAAATGTTTGTATTTGGCGCAAGTGCCTTTAACAGCCAACTACCAAAACCGGTTAAGTTTCCTGCAAGGCAAACATTAGAGGCCTCAGAAGCCATTTGCCGATTACATAATTTAAAAGAATCGAGCCAAATACTATTACAACAAAACCCTGATGTGATTGACCAAGGGGTGTTCCATAATGATGTAATCGCGGTGGGTAACGCCAATGTTTTATTATGCCATCAGCAGGCGTTTTTAAATCAAACGCAAGCATTAGACGATATTCGCGAAGCTTATGTAGGTAACAAACAGCTATACATAATTGAAGTACCTACCGATAAAGTAAGTATTAGCGATGCAGTAAGCAGTTACTTATTTAATAGCCAATTAGTAAGCCTAGATGATGGCTCAATGCTATTAGTAGCGCCACAAGAATGCCAGCGTAATCCTGCTGTAAAAGCGTATATTGAAGAAATGATTATTGCCGATAACCCCATAAATCAAGTACAGTTTTTTGATTTACGCCAAAGCATGCAAAATGGCGGCGGACCTGCTTGTTTGCGTTTACGTGTGGCGCTTAATAGTCAAGAATTAGCAGCGGTAAATCCAGAGGTTATTTTAAATGAGCAAAAGTACACCCAATTATGTGATTGGGCTACGCGCCATTACCGCGATAAACTCGGTGCTAACGACTTTGCCGATCCAGCGTTATTAACCGAAAGTTATCAAGCGCTTGATGAGTTAACCCAACTGCTTAATTTAGGCTCAGTGTACGACTTTCAATTAGAAGGTTAATACATCAACCAACACAAAGGTTAATACAAAAATAGCGAGCCAAGGCTCGCTATTTTTATTTATGCTTATGCTAATAGAGTTTAAACGTTTTTTATACCAATTCGCTTAATTAAGTGATCTATTTTGAGGCTGGAAAAACGTGTTGATAACTAGGCAAAAAATTCGTTATTTAGTTATTCTAAATGAGAATTTTTTAACGCAGGTAGCGACACGTTTAGCCCCGCAAAATGATTAAGTATTATTGCGGATTGGTATTAACCGTTAGTGCCGATGCCATCGACTCAGATATATGCAGCGTTCGCTGCGGAAACGGAATACTCAGCCCCGCGCCTTCTATGGCCTCTTTAACGCGTTTATTTAAATCCCACACGGTTTGCCAGTAATCGCCATTTACAGCCCAAGCACGTAATTGTATATTTACTGCGCTTTCGCCTATTGAGGTAACCATTACTTTAGGTGCAGGCTCTGCGAGTAGTCGGCTTTCTGATTCGGCGAGTTCTTTAAGTACATTTAAGCCTACATCAATAGAGTCGGCGTACGAAATTCCCACCACTATATCCATACGCCTTTTACCGTTACGGGTAAAGTTTTTAATGTTGCCGCCCCATACTTTACCGTTAGGCGATGCGATATAAAGGCCGTCGGTGGTTTTAAAAATGGTCGTAAATAAGTTTATTTCTTTTACTGTGCCAAGCGTGCCGCTTGCATCTACAAAATCGCCTATTTTAAATGGCCTAAGTATTAATAGCATAATGCCAGCGGCAATATTACTTAAGGTGTTTTTAAGCGCCAAACCTATGGCTAAACCCGCCGCGCCCATTAGCGCTATTAAGCTTGCCGTATTAACACCAAAAATATCTAAAATAAACAGCCCTGCAATTATGTAAACTAAATACCCCGCAATGCTCGATAACAGCGGCATAAGTGTTTCGTCTACCTTTTTTAATGGCGACTTAGAGTTTTTAATCGCTTTTTTAACCGAGCGCGCAATAAGTGCACTCGTAACTAAAATAGCCAAGGCTAACACCACTTTGTAACCCAAAGTGATGATGGTTTCTGAATGGCTTTGCCAAAACACAATAAGTTTATCTTTCATACGTATTCCAAAAAAATGGGCTGATTATCAGCAAGAATTAAATCTATACACTTCAAAAGAAGTGGCAGGAGTATATAGTAAAAATTTTAAAGCGATAGCATTAAAATAAGTAGAAGGTGTGCCTATATCAGCAAATTAATTGGGCAAGGTTTTTCTTTTTTTCGCTTAAATTTTCACACTTAAAACCTTAGTGCTCACAAACTAGTTAACCTATGGCGTACATACTTTTGTTCAAAAATACGCAAAGTAAAATAAAGATTAATTTCAAGTAACTATTCTAAAAACCTGTTCAATCTAAATTCAGCTTAGATCTTCTACGATCCGCTTTATAAACTAAAGGAGTAAATCATGAATTTTAAATCAACATTAGTCAGCAGCGCCGTTCTTTTTGCATTAGCCGGGTGTGGCTCTTCAAGTGATGACAATGACACAACACCGCCACAATCTAGCGACAAGTCAACCTTTAGCCTTGGTGTGTCAGATGCGCCGGTTAGTGGTTTAAAAGCGGTTAACGTCGTGTTTGATTCAATCACGATTAAAACGCAAGGCGATGAAGAATTTAGTTTTGAAACCCGAAGTGAAGCTGACGCATCTCAACCACAAATGGTTAATTTGCTCGATTACACCGGGGACGATGTTTTTGAACTGCTTGACGATCAAGAAGTGCCAGCAGGCGAATACTCGTGGATCCGCGCTCAGGTTATAAATGGCGATACTAATAACCTTAGCTTTACATCTCACGTAGTATACGAAGACGACAGCATTGCTCCGCTCGTGGTAAAAAGAAAAGGGAATGATGGTGTAGGCGAAATACAACTCGATGGCTTTACACTTAACCAAACTGATAACGACTTTGTTTTAGAATTTGACCTAAAAAAATCGCTGGTCGATCCCCAAAATAATGAGGAGATCTTTTTAAAACCTAGAGGCGTACGATTACAAAATCTTTCTGAATCACAAGAAATTGAAGGCACAGTAAGCCAAGCGCTTATTAATAACTGTGAAACAGACAATATCGCCACTGCTGCTGCAGATTCAACGTTTGGACACGCCGTATATTTATATTCATCAGATGCTCAAGTACCTAAAGATATATACGAAATAGATGAGCAAACCCCAGAAGATGCTCCACTTGCGACCGCAAATGTTGTATTTGACCAAGACGATAACCAATATGAGTTTGAGCTTGCTTTCATTACACCGGGAGACTACCAACTTGGCTATACGTGCACCGCACATATAGACGATGCAGAGCTAGAAGATACTGATTTCACTGTTTATCAACTTAAGCAAATTAGTGTACCGCAAACTGAGGACCTTTCAGTTAGCTTTGACATAACACAATAAACGTATAGCGCACTTTTAGGTGCGCTTTTTTATAAAAAGTATAACAAAAACGAACACTCCACCTTTGCAAAAACCCATTAAAGCCACTCATCTAACATCATCCAAATAATTCATTCGAAAAGTGACCTGCATTCAAGTACAGTTAAACCAGAACTGGTACAGTTAATAGCACGTATTAGTTAAACCGTTCTTATCATTTTGAATATGTAAACATAGGAGAAATAATCATGGCGAAAGAAAAAGTAGTTCTAATTACAGGTGCCTCTAGTGGCATAGGTGAAGCGAGTGCAAAAACATTAGTTAATAATGGCCACAAAGTGATCTTAACCGCGCGCAGCGAAGATAAACTCAATAAACTAGTTGACGAGTTAGGCCATGAAAATGCATTTAGCGTTTCAGCCGATGCCACTCAGTTTAGCGAGCTTGAGAATGTAGTGAGTAAAGGCGTTGAAAAATTTGGCCGATTAGACGTAGCATTCGCTAACGCAGGCATGGGTGTATCATCACCAGGTACAGAGAATGGCGACCCCAATGAGTGGTCAGCCATGGTTGACCTTAATATTAAAGCATTGCTTTGGACTGCTAAACTCACTTTGCCTCATTTACGTGAAAACCAAGGACATTTTATTTTAACCAGCTCTGCAGCAGGGCGAAGACCCATTGACGGCTCTATTTATGGTGCCACTAAATGGTTTGCCCATGGCTTTGGTCAAAACCTTGCAGAAGAAATGAAACCTTGGCATGGCCGATGTACCACCATAGCCCCTGGAATGGTAAACACCCCATTTTTTGATGAAGCAAAACCAGATAAGCTCGACCCTCAAGACGTGGCCGACGCCGTATTGTTTGCCATTGAAGCTAATCAGCGTAATAGCGTACGCGAAATCTATTTAATGCCCACCAACTAATAATAAAATGTAAAGGCCAATGTTTATTGGCCTTTACTATAAAAGTGCTTACCTGTGTTTTATTCAAATCACTATCTATTCAATCAATAAAAAATCACTTATTGAAACGCCGCTTACCATGCTAAATCACAATTTTATGTCTATTATATAAATAAAGTAATTCAATAACTGGAACCTATTTAATGGCTCCCAATAAAACTAATAATATACCGACTCATCAATATGTTACAAATGACCCATTGCACCAGCTTTTTGATGCTGTCGATTCTATCTCAGTACAAGGTTACGATGAGCAAAGACGTGTTATTTATTGGAACAAAGGCAGTGAATTGCTTTATGGGTATACACACCAAGAAGCCATTGGCAAAAAACTCGAAAATTTAATTATACCCGCACCAATGCGAGAGCCCGTTATTAAAGCGCATAGTAATTGGATTAAGTATGATATTGAAATTCCCGCATCAGAACTCATACTCAGACATAAAAATGGCAATGAGGTAGCCGTATTTTCAAGCCATGTTATGTTTACCAATCAGTACAATACCAAACAAATGTACTGTATTGATATTGATCTGTCTGAGGTTCACAAAGCACAAGCAGAAGCCGTATTTAATGCCACCATGCTCAAAACTTTATTTGAGGCAATTCCTGATTTATTTTTTGTACTAGAGCAAAATAGCACTATTACTGACTACCATGCAAACAATGAAAACGATTTATATATTTCACCTAACCAGTTTATTGGTAAAAAAATGGTGGATGTATTACCTGAAAAAATAGCGCAAAAGTTTCAGGTTCATATAGAAAAAACGATAGCACAAGACAGTATGGTCAGTTTTGAATACGAATTAAGCATGCCTGAAGGCGTAATTTATTACGAAGCGAGATTGCGTTTATTGCCCAAAACAAACCAAATTATGGTGATTATTCGTGATATTAGCGAACTACACCGCTCCGCTGAACTAATTCGCCATCAGGCCCACTTTGATAGTTTAACCGATTTGCCTAATCGCTTTTTATCTCTAGACCGCTTATCACAAATATTACTGGAAGCACAAAAGAGCCACGAAAAAGCCGCCGTGTTCTTTTTAGATCTTGATGACTTTAAAAAAGTAAATGACTCTTTAGGCCATGAAGTGGGGGATAAATTATTAATTGCGGCAGCAGCAAGATTACAGCAAACACTTAAAAAAAATGACACAATAGGCCGATTGGGCGGCGATGAGTTTATTGTTTTAATATCCAATTTAAATGATGAAAGCGATGCTTTAGCGATTGCTGAGCGGTTACTTCAAGCATTTAAGAAACCATTTAAACTTGTAGGTAGAGACTTAATACTGACATTAAGTATTGGTATTGCTATTTCCCCTAAGGATGGCACCTGCGCCTCGGTGTTGTTACGAAATGCCGACACCGCTATGTACCAAGCAAAAACCATGGGGCGAAACACGTTCTCTTTTTTCACCCCACAAATGAACGTCGCCATGCGTCGCCGCTTTGAAATAGAAGAGCAAATGCATGGTGCACTAGAGCGTAATGAATTTGAGCTTTATTACCAACCACAAATAGATGTAAAAACAAACACTATCGTTGGCGCTGAAGCTTTGCTTCGTTGGCATAATATAGTGTTAGGGGAAATCACCCCAGATGAGTTTATCCCAATTGCAGAGCAAACCGGCTTAATTGCGCCTATTGGTGTATTTGTTCTTCAACAAGCCTTACGCTTTTTAAATGAATGGCAATCAATTAACAAGCAAAACTATACCATGGCGATTAATTTATCACCGCGCCAATTCAGAGACCCGGAACTGGTCAATATAATTAAACACACTCTGCATAAAAATAGTATTAATAATGAATGTTTAGAGCTGGAAATTACCGAAGGGGTGCTGATGAATAGCCAAGCGTCAATTCATGATGCCTTATTGCAAATTGATGAGCTGGGCATAAAGCTGTCAATGGACGACTTTGGCACAGGCTATTCATCATTAAGTTACTTACGAGAATACCCTTTTGATGTGCTAAAAATTGACCGCAGCTTTATTACTGGCATAACAGATAACAAGGCAGACTGTAATTTAGTGAAAGCGGCCATAGCTATGTCACACAGCCTAGAAATAAAAGTAGTGGCTGAGGGGGTAGAAACCAAAGAGCAGCTAGATTTACTCAACGAGCTAAACTGCGATATTGCTCAGGGATTTTATTTAAGTAAGCCCTTGCCGGCCGCCAAGCTGCTCAATTTTTCATTGCGTTACTTAAAAGCACTTTAGTTAAAAAGTGCTTTTATAGTTATGTTTTAGCTCATGATTTTAAAGAGTAAATCGCGCACCGTAGCAGGCTCAAACGGTTTGTCACATATTGTATCCACACCCGCTTGAGCAATATTAGCTAAATGGGTATCGTTAGCTTCTAAGCTCACCATCAGAATTGGAATAGGCGAGTATGCATTCGATTGCCTTACCGTTTCAGCTAATTCTTTACCATCCATTTCTGGCATATTGTAGTCTGTAACAATTAAATCAAATGATTGGCTGTTTAACATTTCAATCGCTTGTTTAGCGTCTTCGGCCTCTACCGGTGCTAGAATTCCCATCCCCGCCAAGACACGTATTATATGTTTTCGCGCAAAACGGCTGTCATCAACCACAAGCACTCTAAGAAGCGTCACATCAAAGTGCTCTAGTTCCACTTGTTGCTCGGTATTACTATTACTGCGTATTGCCTGTAATAAAGAATCAGCTGTGCCATCACTTAAATACAGGCTGCTAATGACTAAATCAGGGTGATAATTTGATAAAGCAGCCAGCGCGTTTTCTTGAGTGCTGGCCGTTTCAATTTGTGTAACACCGCACTGAGCCAGTGATTTTTTATTAGCTTTTACTGAACTTCAGAAGGCTCAACTAATAAAATAGATAAGTTGGCTATTGCCGTTAAATCACTCATTTCAATTCTGTTATTATTAATTCTATAATTTTTATAACGCTCATTATAAAGTAATAACTTACAAGAAAAAGCTAAAACAGCAACAAAGCAGCTTGTTTACCCAAACTCAACACACTCAGCTTAAAAACGGTAGTTTATGCCCGCATAATAACGTCTTCCCGAATAGCTTGAGTTTAATAACCGAGACTCTGTATCATTACCTAGGCGCTTTACCGACTCAGATTTAGTTAAATTAATAACTGCAGCGGTCAAACTCAAATCCTCTAATAAATTAATCGAAGCATTTACATCAACTTGCTCGTATGGGTCTTGGTATACATTTAAGCCGCTGTTTAAACCCAACACGGTTTCACCGCGTTTATTATAAGAAGCACGAACATTAAAGGCATCTCCCTCATAATATATCGAGGTATTGTATTGATACTTAGCACTGCCTATTAATGGTGATTGGCCAAACTCTTTACCATTAACACTTACATCGGCTTTATTGGTTTTGTTATAAGTGTAGTTTGCATAAAAACCAAAACCACTATCAAAGGCATGCTGTATAAATACTTCCGCCCCTTTAGATACGGCATCAGTGCCATTACCTACTGTGCTATATGGCGATACAGTAATATTTCCTGCCTCAACTATGCCCTCTTTACCAGCAAAATCTTGTTGTACGTCAATAACTAAGGGAACAACAAAATTATCAACAGTTTTATGAAACAATGCTAAACCAATGGCAGAGCCTTCGCTGTAATAATATTCAATAGATAAATCAGCTTGCACCGACTCAAATGGCTTTAAGTTTTTATTACCGCCACTGCCACTAAAACCCGGGATTTCATTAAACTCAGCTCTATCGTCTGCCCACTCATCTGAGACAAACGTAATGCGTTGTTGTGCGCCTAAATCGGCATAATCAGGTCGTGACATCACTTTAGCAACCGCGCCTCGTACCACTACATCATCACTTATATCCCATGCAATATTAAAGCTAGGAAGAATTTGAGTATCGGTACTCTCTTGAGTAATAAGTTGATAGTCTTCAACAAATCGATCATCTCCGGTTACCGGCTCGCCGCTGTCATCATTGGTATGATCTAATAAATAAGTATATAGGTCGGTTGATGATGTCATGGTTTTAGTGCGCACCACCCGCACCCCTAAATTACCTCGCACGCTATTAAACTCAAAGTCACCTTGCAGATAAAACGCCGCTATTTGCTCTTCAATATCATAAATAAAGTTATCTTCTTTGCGTGTATACGGCACATAATGACTGGTCACAATATCGCGGTATTTTTGCCAATCAATACCAGGCATTTGGTTTATATTAAAACCACCCGCAATGTTACCTTCGTTAATAAACACGTCTTGTGCTAGTGGCATACCGTTGTTCCACTGATAACTGTCAAAACGTGTGATCCCCCCCTCGCTGGCTTCTGCTGCAGCAATATCAAAGTTAGGATCTAAAAAGAAGGTATTACCGGTTTCGCGATGCAGTGTAGCTTCTCGATACTTAACCCCTGTTTTAATTGTTCTTAAAATTCCCCAATCGGTATAAATATCAAAGTCAGCTTGATAGTAATCTTCTTCGAGTTCACTGCGCACAAAGCTTGAATTTGACGAGCCTGGATCGCGCCCACCGCCCACACCATTTAGTAAGTTAGCTAGCGTATTAGGGTCTATATTTAAACTAATATCGTTTTCATTAATTTGCCAACCCGCTGTTTGCGATGCATTTTCTATACGGCTTTCATTTTCACCGGCGTTTGAACTTTTATACGCCGCTTCCCAACTCTCCTTTGGCCCGCCTTCAGAGCGCGTATTGCCCGCCACAAAACGGGCTTTAAAATAATCGCCTTCATAGGTTAAATTAAAATCAAAGGTGTCTGAGGTCGACTCTTCACGCACATAAGAGCCTCGCATCCACGGCAGTTGCATATCATTCTCTGCACCACTCGCAGCTGCATCAAATTGCATCCCATTGATAATAGTGCCCGACTCATCCAAACTTACATCGGTTAAAAAGTCAGGATTTAAAGACCATTCAGGTATATCAATCACCGACTCAGTTCTATTTTTATCAAGTGAAAATCCAAAATAGTTAAAGCCAATTTCAACACGGCTGGTTGGGCGCCACTGCGTGCTAAATTGCACCCCTTCTCGCTCACGTAATTCGTTTACAATTGAGCCACGAACCACTTGAGGAAACCAAACATCGTCATAACTATTACCCTGAGCATCACTTATTGAGCCCCACTGATTATTATTATCAACCAGCTCGCCATTGGTATCTATCGGGTTATCACCGGCAAAGCGCCATACGTTTGCATCTGTGCCTCCTGAGAGAGTTCGGTTAGTGCGTTTTTGTGAGGTGTAACCAAACAACACACCAAAAGTATCAGCCTCATTCTTCCAAGAATAAAGTGCGGTTACTTGGGGCTCAGACTCTTCAGTCACATCGGCATAAGTGCTTTCAATATTAATCACCCCTGAGTTTGCATCCATACTTAGCGGCTTACGACTATGCATTAATACCGTGCCGCCCACGCCACCTTCATCTAAACGTGCCTCTGGTGATTTATACACTTCCACGCTTTCAATCATGGCTGAGGGCAGTAATGCATAATCAAACGAACGAGATGGCTCACCTGGTGATGACGCAATAAAATTACCATTTAGCTGAGAAAAGGTTAGCTCAGATGATAACCCCCTAATACTTACCGATGAGCCCTCGCCTCCGTCACGGTCAATCACTACCCCTGGTACGCGTTGTAATGAATCTGCGACATTTTTATCAGGAAACTTACCAATATCTTCTGCTGTTATGGCATCAACCACAGAGCTCGATAAACGCTTTATATCTAAATTAGCCGCCATACTGGAACGAATACCACGCACCTCAATGACTTCCATATCTTTGCTTTTTAATGTTTTATCTTCTGCTTCATCAGCATATGCATGATTAATCACAGATAAAATAGAGATGCACAGCGTTGATTTAATAAAAAGTGGAAGAGAGTGATGTACAGCGTGGGTTATCCGATGAGCGGTCATAGTTTTAACAGTTCCATTTAAAATACAGTTAATACTTAAAGATGATCGTACTAGCTAAAGATGGTACGAAAAAAGTAGCTGTATTTTACATAACCAAGCTTAATAGTTTGTTAATGCAAACTGATAAGTAACTGAATACCTTATCAAAAAATAATCAACTCAAATAAAGGTAGGAAGTTAAGCAGCAAAATTGCTATTTAGCTGCTTTTTAAAAGGGCATAAAAAGGAATGACGCGATTAAACAGCAATACACCGTTATTTATTATCACTAATAGCTTGAATATAATAGCCTAAACTCGCATGAGAAAGCTCTCCCATATGACTGGTGACTAACTCACCTTGGCTATTATAAAACAAAGTAGTTGGTAAGCCCGCAGCACCTGATTCGCGACTCACATTACTACTTTGATCAAAAAACACATGATTTAGGTCGAGTTGCTGTTCATCAAGGAACGCTTTTACCGTGTGTAAGTCTTCACCTTGGTTTACAAATGCCACCGTAATATTTGGATTATTTTTTTGAGCCGCTTGTAGCACCGGCATTTCTTTTCGACACGGCGGACACCACGACGCCCAAAAGTTAATCACCACCGGCTTACCTTTAAAGTTTTGTAAGTTAACTTGCTGCCCTTGCATATTATGCACAACCGACTGCGGTAACTGCACACCCGTTTGGTAAATAGACAGCGCAAAGTTAGGAATGATCATTGAACAAAAACCAACAAACCCAGCAATAGCGTAGTGTTTCATTACCGCTTTTTTACCACGGGCATAAAACGCTAAAACCACTATGCCGCTGAGCCAACCATAATAACCAATAAAACCACCGTCGCTAATATTAAAAAGCTGCCACCAATTACCTTGATAAGCATCCCACATAGTAAACACAAACGCTAAACGCGAGACTAAAAAGCCCACCACAATTGCTTTAAAAACCGTATCTAAAATCGCTTTTTGTAATGGATGTTGACGCGTTAATAAATAGGTAAGCCCCCAAAAAATGCCTAACCCTAAAAAAATAATTAACTGAGAAATGGAAATAACCAAAGGCCCAAGAGAAATACTTAACATTGCTACCGTCTTCTTAATAATGTATTTAAGTACCTAAAATAACGAGTACCAGCGTGAATTAAATACCAACAATAACATAATGTAAGTTGTACTGATTATTAATAACGCATAATAGGTTATGTATACCAGCAGCAATACATAACCTATTTAACCTGAACTTTGGTTAAGAGATTTACTAACGTATTGAATCAAAATTGATATTTATATTTATTTTCTCTAGCCAGAGATTTCCAGTGAAAACAAGGCGAAATTACGCGTCAATAGCTCGCCTATTGCAAGTAAATTCAACGTAGTTAGCGCTGTAAATAGCTGCTTGAGATAGATTTATTATCCAGAGTTCAGGTTATTTACCTAACTAACCTTGTTGCTGTATGTACTCCAATGCAGTCATTTTTTTATAGCTTACGTTTGTATGCATAACGTGAACTGGATCAGGGTCAACAATTTCAATTGGAATAGCATAATTACGCGCAATATCCAGCGCCATTTGAGTAATGTTCACGCTAAACGAAGTACCCATAAACACCATTTTATCGGCATTAATCATTCGCTGTTGTGCTTCAGTAATACGGTAAAGTTCCGTGTAATATTCATCAAATAGCAGCACATAGGGTTTAAACGAGCGATTGACCTTAGGATTATTATTTTCAATGTTAAACAGCTCAAGTAATGAGTCATTTAAACGATTTTCATCGACCTTATCCCAAGGTGCTGTTTGCGGTTTTACCAGACCATTTTTATGAAATAAGGTCATTTGATCAAGCCGCCCATGAATAGCAATATAATTTTTATTACCGGATTTGCCGTCTAGCCCGTCAATATTTTGGGTAATTAGGTTTTTGTCGCTAAGCCAATGATGCACCTCGTTAGGGCCATGATTACGATAGGTAGCAAAGCGATGATAATACCAAGCTAAAAATTCTCGCGGATTATTTTTATACATGGCACGGGTTGCCATTTGCATGGGTGTATAATTTTTACTGCCAATGGTCCAAAAGCCATCCTCACCACGAAAGGTGGGAATACCACTAGCAGCACTCACACCAGCTCCTGTAATGTATAACGTATTCATAAAAATATTCCTGTTTACTTGCAAAGCTCACCACTCGCCATCACAGCGTTTAGAACCCTTTTGATTTTTAGCCAGTAAATTAATTTGTGTAATTGCGCGTTCCATTTTAATTCGTGCTGAGCTATTGGCTGAGTGAACGGCTATTGTTGGCGGTACAAAGCCATCAATAAACACTGCCTGCTCAATCCAAAGTAAAACGTCATAGCCAGTGCCTTTATTATCATTCCCTAAATCATGGTCAAGGCTAAGCAGCTTTACTTTACCAGTCTTCAAAAGTTTAATCACTTCACTAGGCCAATAGGCTCTTAACCAACCGGTTGGTGTTTCCCTCTCGTCATCTAAATATACATTCATAGGGTTATCTCACTGAAAAATGTATTCAGACTCTCAAAGCAGTAACTAGGGCCTGTTTATCTTTCGAGGTTGAATTTGCAGCAGTCTGTTTGGTAATTAGGCAAGACAGAGCCTATGTAGTGTGGTTGTTCCCCATAAATAGGCGATAACGTAGCATAAATGCCAAACAGGCGCTGCCCGAAGGGTTTCTGCCTAGGGGTCGTTTACTCTTTGTTGCCTACATGGATGTAGGTAAGGGACGTGAGCAGGACGCGAAAGCTTTGCTCGGTTTTTACTTATTCTTACATGGATGTAAGCCAGTAGAATAACGCAGGAGCAGTTATCGAGCCCACTAGGTTACAAACCTCGCGCCGCGATTAAATGGCCCCTAGATTGAACAAATTTTAATCCTGAAAGGTCAACAGGCCCTAACATAGTTATTTTCCACAAGGAGCTGGAGCTTGATTACGTATAAACGCTGGTATGTCAAAAATATCAGAAGCTTGAGGTTTAGCTCTTGCAGCTGGCGATTGTTCGGTTTCGCTACTAGGCGCATTATCGAAAGGTTCAACAATTATCTTAGCGCTTGCACCGGTTGCGATGATCAACAGTTCATAATTCATTGCTAAATTTTCAATTTTAGAAACACCACAAATAACTAACGCGTTTGGGCTGACCCGCTGGCGCACTGTATCGGTAATGAGGTTATAACTACCGAGTGAAATTTCATCTTTGCAATTTACTTGTATTATTACACCCGTACTTGATGACATATCAACTTGATTAACTAACGGGTTATTGAGTGCACTATCCAATGCAGTAGTAAGCTCGTTTTCTTCATTACACTTGCCCACGCCAAGTACAGCATCACCCTGGCAATCCATAATTTTCGCAAAATCGTTTAAATCAACATTTATAAGCCCTTGAAAACAAAGCATATCGATGAGTGATTTTATCAGTGAGTGGAGTATTTGGTTTGAGTGTTTAAACGCATCAAATAATCCTATATCGTTACCAAGCACTTCAATAAGTTGATCGTTAGGGAGCGTAATAACCGCATTAGCATGCTCTTTAAGCTCATTTAAACCTGCTTGCGCTATATTATTTCTAAACTGTCCTTCACTACTAAATGGCAGTGTAGCAACAAATATAATGGGCTTACCTTGCTCACTAGCAAGCTCTGCAATATACGGGCTAGCGCCAGTCCCAGTACCGCCACCCAACCCTGTTGCACACAGAATTATATCGCAGCCATTAATAAGCGTTAAAAGCTGCTCTTTACTCTCTTCTGCCGCTTGCAGCCCAACTTTGGGATCTGCCCCTGCACCATACCCATGAGTGAGCTCTGCACCTATCAGTACTGCTTCATCACTCTGTGTATGCTCAAGCACTACTTTGTCGGTATTAACGCTGTACAAGTGCGCCTGCTCAGACTCGCGTTGTTCAAAAATACTGTTAAGCGTATTACAGCCACACCCACCAATGCCAAATACACCAATCGATAAGCCATCATTTTGCTGAATTAATTGAAACATAACCACTCCTTAACTTTTAAAGGAGCATAACAAATAGGTGCGTCAAAAATTGACGCACTCAAATTAATTAGCGTTATTGATAGTTACCAGCAGCCGCTTTAAGCTTTGTGGTAATTCTTTTTCTAATGCGCTCAGGTTTAATAACTTCCAGCCAATGAGCACATTTAAATAGCTCATCGGTTAATTGCTCGGTATCAATAGTTTGATAGGTAAATAATACATTTTTTTCATCAATATGTTGCTTATCAGTCAGCTCACCAAGCTCAATAAACCCTTGATTAACAGCAGAGTGGCTGGGTACTTTTACAATTAACTCAATCGCTTCTTGCTTCATACCTTTATTAATCGCACTGCGTAACGACTTTAACTGCTCAGCACTTGGCTCACGTCGTGTTTTTTGCAGGATATGAACATTGCGAATGCGATAAACCGGCATTTGATAGCATTTATCGTGAAGCGACCCCACCAAAAACTGCGCCATCAACACGCCACCTTGCTCAACTAAGTTATAAAAGCTTAATTCAGCAAACTTTAACCAGTGCGCCTCATTGTACAGCACTCTATAAAGCTCAGCGCTCACAGCACGTTTATGCTTAATCGCATGCTCAATTTGCGCAACTAATTTGCTATCAATATTCACTTTTAACGACGGTTTAGGCAGAGTTGAAAGCCAGTCAGGCACATGGCCATTAAACCGTTTAAGCGCTTGTTCTGCTCTAATATGAACTGAGCGTTTAACATCGCTCGGTATAGATTGCGGTAGTAACTGCTCTAGTAACAAATAATGCTCAGCTACTTCGCAGCTCATAATTTTAGCGCTACCACCTCGCCACTGTGCATTAATAGACCAACCATACGGTTTACTGCGGGTATCTTTTTCAAGGCCAAAGCAACCCTGGTCGTAAAGTGATTGCAGGTCACGTTGGAGCATACGAGTTGAAATATCAAAGCCGCGTTCAAGCAGTTTTCGCTGTAGCTGTTGAGTCGAGATAGAGCTTGGTGCTATTGGCACAAGCTCTAAAATTAATAAATGGCGGTGTGAATTCATTATGCCTTACTCAATATATAAAGGTGAGATAGAACATCATGGCTTTTTATCTTCCACAAAAAATTAAGATGCTGATTCAACCTAACAAATTACACCCATTAGAATTCCACGCAGTTAGCCTAAAATAGCTGCTTAAAAAAGATTTATTACCCAAATCGGGGCTTCTATTTGCTTTGGCAAAGCACTTAACGCTTAACTCTCATGGCAGTGGTCAAATTCACTTGCTCTACAAGCTTTAATCGCATAATTATTCCGTGTAACCATAATGCTCTGCTAACGCTGTTAACATTTCTTTCTGGTGTTGTTTTATTTGCTCCTTTTGCCAATCATTTTGCTCTTTCAACAGTTTAAACATGGCTTTTAACTTTAAAGAGTCATATTGCGGTTTGGCTTCAAAATCAACCCATTTTTTCTTAACCGCCTGGTTGCTGTATGACGAATTTTCACCAGGGCTTAATAAAACTAAATTACCAAATGCATCTAAAAAGTCTCGCTCCAACACATTTTGATGCTCTTCACGCTGTGGATATACGTGCTCAACAGAATTTTTAGCTGTTATACGATACTTTTTAAACTGCTCTAGCTGCCTATCTGGCTCTTTTTTCCACAAAACATATTCTAGTTTTTGAAACCAATAATGTTCAAAACTGGTTCCTCTCGCTTGGGCAAAATAACCAACTTTTGCTTGCCAAGAATCTACTTCTGGTTGCTGTTGTTTAGCTTGCTTGAAACTGGCTATTTTTTGAGTTTCAGACTCACTAGCCATTGATAAATCGTTATCAATTTTTTCAAGCAGCGCTATAGCTTGCGCATCTTCAGTAATATTACCTTTTATCAAGCCTGCAATAAATGGTGTGATCCAATACTGTGCACTGCGTTCACCGGTAAAGTTACGTACGCTTTGCAGCATAACTAGTTCGTTTAACTCTTTTTGGCTACGATTAATGTACCACTTGCCACTTGATTCGCTTCGTGTCAGGTAGGTTAAACGTAATTGTTCGTCATCATTATCATCACGTTCAACCCATTTAACTACCCAACGATCAAATTGATAACGCACTTGCCACAACGTTTTAATAAACTCTTTAACTTTGTCTTCACTGGCGTTTGTTAATGGCTCAAAGGTTTCTAGTAGCTTATCAGCATGTACACGAGGAATAACATCATTAGTGTCTTCACCTAACTCTACAGCACGGTTAGCCAAATAAATGCGGTAAGCGTGGATAAGTAATAATGGGAAACTAATAATGGGACGACAATATACGGTTTCTTTTTCTAAATCGTAGGTGCCAGCGTCCTGCTCATTGTCAGGTTTGCAGCCTTCATCTTCTTTGCAACTAGTCTCTGTACTTGCTTTTAATTGCTCTGCTAGTTGCATAATAGTTAAGCCCTGTTTTTGCGTAGTGCTGCTAGCATTTTTTACAAATAACATTTCGTCAAAGAAAGCTAAATGCTCTGCTTTAATATCATTCCACTTTGCGTTAGGAAAAACTTTACGTACATTACGTTCAAAGTAATTTTCCATATGTTCGCATGCTAACCACATGGCATCGAATAAAGGCTTATCTGTAGAAACTTGTTTAAGCAGTTTTGATTTTAATATATCAGCCTGCTCAAGCTGTATCCCGGCAGTATTCATGGTGGCGAATAAGCGATTCAAGTCCATTTGCTGAGGCACAATATTATTTACCCATTGCACATGATTAAATATGTAATCGCCTAATAAAATGCGATCTTCGTGCTTAAGGGCTTTTACTTGTTGTTCTAATACTTGTAACGCTGCATATATGCGCTTTAAATATGGGTTTTCACCGATGGCTTCTAGCCCAGGGAATACGTAATCATCAAGACCAGCCAAACTACCTAACAATTGTTGAACTTGATCACGAATAGTAAATTGCAGTCTCGGCTGCTTTTTAAATGCCGCAATACCTGCAATGGCGGAATCAACTTTTGCCATTTTAAAAGCAAGCGCAATAAGTATTAACGTGGTGGTGCGTTGCTGACCATCAATTAGCTCATAAAAGCTATTACCATCTTCATCTTGCTCAATTGCAGTAAGCACTGTACCAATAAAGTAATTAGCTTCTTTAGCCACTCGTGCATCATTAATATCTTTAAAGAGTTTTAATACAGCCTCATCAGGCCAAACATAAGGGCGTTGATAACTCGGTATACTAAATTGATATTCATTCGTTTGAATGTAATTTAATGTCAGCACCTGCGTTTCAACGCGATCTTGTGTCATTTGGCATACCTTGTCTTTAGTGTATTCTTTATTAACAACATTACTAAATGAGTTATCCATGTAGCACACCATCCATTTTACGCTTGCTTACCCAATTCATAGCCACAGTTTCTTGGTTAAGCGTGTCATTGCTTAATACTAAAATATAATCATCTATCTTTGCGGTATAAGTATCAGCAAGCTCTTGTGCAGCAAGGCTAGTAATAACTTTTATTCCAAAATATTCACATACCTTAAATATAAAGCGTTTTTTAACGCTGTTTTTATCAACCGCTAAATTGGCAGGATCAGTTTTAAAACTAAAACGATCTAAATAATCAAAACACATGTTTGGTGTGTAACTAGCTGTAATCCAGTCAAGAACTGGATTATCGCGAACAAACGCTGATATGGAGTTTTCTCTCACTGCTTTTTGGTTGCTTACTCTTAGTGAGTAGATAACTCGAAACAGTTTTTTCGCGGCTACATCCAGTTGCTGTTCGCCAAATTGGCTAATGTAAATAAGCAATGCGGTGTCGTATAATCCTTTAACGTAACTACAACCGTCGAGTTGGCAGATCAGGTTTTGATAAAAATGGAAAAAGCGTGCAAGGGGGCTCCCTACTTGCACGGTATTATTTGCAGTTACCTGATTATTCTTAATAACACTGGTTAAGTACTTGCTTCTTAATTGCTCAAAATAGCTTAAATAATGAATGGTATTTATACCGATATTTAACGGCTGCCTTAGCTCATAACCTTGTTGCGCTTGTTTGTCTATTTGGCCACCATCAGCTAAGTAAATTCGTTCAAATCGACCAAAAGCAATATCATCACCTTTACCGGTGCTTTCGCCAAGTTCATGTACTACAGCGCTTCTAACTAAATGTGGTTGACGGTGAGAAGGAACACTTCGGTTAAACAATTTTTGCCAGTAGCGACCTTTAATTAGTAAGGCAACAACTGGGTTTAAATCGCCCAACGCTTCCCACTTAGCGGCAAACTCATTTTGATTTTTCCGTGCAATAGCCCTAAGATGATGCGCTTTAATTATGTCTGGACCACTTAACCTTACCCCACCGGTATTCTGAGTTTCAAAAAAACGATAAGCATCATCTTCTGAGCGCGTAACAACAAGCGTCAAATTGATTTTATTTGCATCAAATGTAGCTATTTGGCTAGCATTACTGCTTTTCAGGAATTGCTGTAACCAAGCAAGGTTTTTAATGATTTGTTGTTGCGATTCTGGTGAGTCGTAGCTTAGGTTAAGTTCAAATACATCTAGTTCATTTTGCTGATTAGCCAAACTTTTCACATAGGCAATCAATGCTAAAGTGGTTAAGCGTTGCTGACCATCAATAATATTTAACTGTCCATTCTCTGCTGACTGATGCAAAATCACGCTGCCTAAGTAATACCCATAAGCAGTGTCACTTTGTGCCAAATCACTTAAAAACAGCTGATAATCACTAAGCAGTTTTTTTATTTGCACTTCCCCCCAGCGATAAGGTCGCTGATATTCAGGTATGGCTAACTTACCATGAATTTCAGTTCCATTAGCACTGACAATACTTTTCTTACTGTACAACTGAGCTAAAGTACAACTTGCAACTTCAACCGCCATGTCATCTCCTTGTAGTTAAAAAATTGCCAGATAAAAAATAACCTTATCCAACCTGTCATCATCCTTTCAATTCTAAAACTTATACTCGCAACAAAAACGTTACTAATGTTCAACAATCATCAGCAAAACAAACTAATCATCGACTGTTTTACACCTCTTTATTCGCTTTTACATTTTGCGCTTGTTCAAATATTTCTTTGTATACTTCATCGCGGCTGATTGGTGGGTATTTAAATTTAGCGAGTATTAAAATCAGCTCGACTTTGAGCGATGATTTAATGTCTTCGCGGTGGTTCCAATCAACAAATTTTACTTTGTCATCTACGATTACTTTTACTGCTTGAGCAAGCTCTATTAGCTTATCTTCGGGGTAGTCAAAGTCGTATTTAATGGCGAGCATTTTTAAGGCGTCGTAAAAGCCTTTTTCTTCAATATCAATGCCTAGCTCGTCGCCGGCGTTCATTTCGTCGCGTACGCTGTAAATCATATCAACCATACTGTCAGAAAACTCATCAAGTACATCACTAAAATAAATCGATTCGTCTTTTCGTTCGTTGTAGCGCTGTACCAGCGATTCAAAGCGTTTAGTAAAGTCGATACCTTGGGTTTGGTTTACTTTTTTAAGCTCGCCTATGGCTTTGGCTAGCATTTGTTGCAGTATTTTTATTTTGGTGTTGGGGAGTTTTATTTTTTCTATTTTAGCGATGTAGTCGTCATTAAAAATATCAATTTCGCCGCCGTCTTCATTACCGAGTTTAAATACTTCTTTTACGCCGTCGCTTTGTAGGGCCTCGCTTATCATTTCACGTACTTTGGCGTTCATTTGCGCGGTATCGGGCGCTTCGCCTTTGGTAAGCTTGTAAATAATAGAGCGGATAGCGAGATAAAAGTGAATGTGGTTACGCTCGTTTTCGTTTATTTTTTCACTGCCGCAACATACATCGTAAGCGGCTTTTAAACGCTTAACTAAATCCATAAAACGCTTTTGGCGTTTTTCGGTGATCATTGCAAACTCGGCGGCGTGGTTTAAACAGTTTAGCTGGGCAACAGCTTCGCCTGTAAAGTAGGGGCTGCTGTCAAATTTATGAAATAACTCGGCAAGTAACGCCAAGTGGTTTTTTACCTCAATAACCGAGGCGGTAATGTCTTCAAAGTTGGTTTCGTCAGTTTTTGAATACTGCGCTAACGCTTTATTCATTTCAGACTTAATACCAATGTAGTCAACCACTAAGCCTTTATCTTTGCCTTCAAACTGGCGGTTAACCCGCGAAATAGTTTGTATTAAGCTGTGCTTTTGCAATGGCTTATCTATGTACATGGTATCTAAAAATGGCACATCAAAACCGGTTAGCCACATATCGACCACTATGGCTATTTTAAAGTTTGAGTTTTTGTTTTTAAATAGCTTATCAAGCTCTTTACGTTCGTCTTTACTGCCAAGTAAATTATATAAGCGTTCAACGTCATCTTTACCACGGGTCATTACCATTTTTACTTTTTCAGACGGGGCTGCAATACGGCCCTCGCTAATAGCGCGCTTTCGCTCGGTATCTGATAGTTTTTGCGCGTCTTCGGTATCTACTACATCAAACCACTGTGGGCGTAATTCTTCTAACTCTTGATACAGCTGATAGGCAATGCCACGCGAGCTACACACAAACATCGCCTTTCCTGCAATGGTAGAACCTTCCTCAACGCGTTTTTCGTAATGTTCAACAAAGTCCCTTGCTAATACACGTATGCGGTCAGGATCGCCTAAAATGCTATTCATGTTAGCGGTGGCTTTTTTACTGTCTTCTATTTGCAGCTCGTTACTGCCTGCATCGGCGCATTCTTTGTAGTAAGCCTCAATTTCTGCCAGCTTGCTATTGTTTAAACACACCTTGGCGGCGCGGCCTTCGTACACAATGCGTACGGTTATTTCATCTTTAACCGACTCAGTCATGGTGTACGAGTCAACCACTTCACCAAACACATCAAGCGTGGCGTCTACTGGGGTGCCGGTAAAACCAACATAGGTAGCGTTTGGCAGTGAATCGTGCAGGTATTTAGCAAAACCAAAGGTCTTTTTTACACCCTTTTCGGTAATGGTAATTTTTTGATCTAGATTTACTTGGCTACGATGCGCCTCATCAGAAATACAAATAACGTTAGTGCGGTCGGTTAATAACTGGGTGTCTTCGGTAAATTTATGAATGGTGGTTAAAAATACCCCGCCACTATTACGGCCTTCTAGTAACTCACGTAAGTGAGTACGGCTGGTCACTGTTTTTACCGTATCGTCGCCAATGTAAGTTTTTGCATTACCAAACTGCTGCGAAAGCTGGTCGTCTAAATCGGTTCGGTCGGTAATTAAAATAATGGTGGGGCTTTTAAGCTCAACGCTTTTCATCAACAAGCGTGTTAAAAATTGCATGGTGTAACTTTTACCGCAACCCGTTGCGCCAAAATACGTACCGCCTTTACCATCGCCTTGTGGCTTTAAGTGGCGTTTTATATTTTCGAACAGTTTATTAGCCGCATAATATTGCGGGTAACGCGGCACAATTTTTATCTCTTTTTTGCCTGCGTTTTTATTATCAGAATCCGGGAAAAACACAAAGTTGCGCATTACATCGCGCAAACGCGCTTTATCAAACAAGCCCTGCAATAAGGTATGTAACGAGTTAATTCCCTCTTGCGCGGTTAGCTCTTGCCCCGTTACTTTTCCCCACGAGTAAAAAAACTGATACGGCGCAAATAAGTTACCCATTTTATTGTTTACGCCATCGCTTATAACGCACAAGGTATTAAACACAAATAACTGCGGAATAGCGCGCCTGTAGCGTACCGTTAACTGCTCATACGCTTCAAAAATAGGGGCTTGCTCGCGTATTGCGCTTTTAAATTCAAACACCACCAATGGCAAGCCATTTACATATAAAATGCCATCGGGAATACGCAGTTCAATGTTGTCGTAACTGGTGGGGCTTTCTATTTCTAACTGGGTAACAAACCGGTAAATATTGTCGTCTTGCAGATAAGTAACGCTGGCTTCACTTACTTTATCTAAAGTAGCCATAGCACTACCTGCTATTAGGCTACTTTTAATGCCTTGCTCAACGTTATCGTAATCTAGCAGCTGAACATATAAATCTTTTTGCGCTGCGCTACCTGCAACCCTGCCTCGCTCGCGTGTAAGCAAAAAGCCATCACTTAGCCACTTACAAAAGGTTTTATTGCTCTCGTATAAATCACTGGCAGGCAGCTTTTCGAGCTTTGCAATTATTGAGTCTACTTCACCCGTGGTAATGTTATTTTTAGCGTAGCGCTTGGTTAAAAAAGCACGGAGGTCGTCTTTAATTAATACCTCGCTATTATTGCGAGTGAGCTCACCACCTAATAAATGTGGGTAGCCTTGCTCGGCTAATAGCTCAACCACCGCTTGTTCTAATTTGGCTTCAGTAAATTTCATCAAACATCCTTATTCTTGTTATTTTGCCTTTAAACGCTCAGCTAAGGTTATTAATCGACTACTTCTTCATCTGTGATTACATCGGGTATTTGTAATTCGCCAGAGATGAGCTTGGGTAGTAGCGTGTCACGGAGTTTTGTTAGCTGAGTCGTAGACTTATAATTCTGAACAATTTTATCTTTAATATCTTCAAAAAAATCAGAAGATTGCTTAAGAATCGAATTTGAAGGCATTAGAATTTCGAAACGATCAATTTCTTTTTTACCCAAGTGCGCAACAGTTGTACCAACTTGAGTATGTTCTTGAAATGCTAAAAGTGGAGCTAATGAGTATTTAATGAATAAATTACTAATATATTTTTTTCTTCCTTTAGCTAAAAATAAGCGCTGGTTTAAAAAACCATCTTCTCCTGACCAGACTGTCGCTCTAAATTCTGCATCCATTCCAACAACAATGTCCCCTGCTTTTATTAGCGTCCGCTTTGGATGTAGTTCATCACTCCAATTTTGTGGAGACCCTGTTTTTAAATCTCGAATACGAATAATAGGATACCCTATAGCATCATTGTTGAATTGCTTAGATTTGAACGGAGCACCGTATACTATATCAATTGATTCATAAATTGACTCCACTTCCCAACCCTTTGGTATCCAGCCTAGTTGTTCGTTGTGCTCGAACTCATTGGGGAAGTGGGCGTGGGTGTTTGCGTGTTGCGCTAATATTGTAGGGTTGGCGTTAAAGTTTGCTTTAACGGGTGTTTCAGCGGCTTTTTCTGATACTTGCACTGCTGATTGTGTTGCGTCTTTTGTTGCTTCTTTTGTAGGTAACTGTGCTTGTAACTCGTGAGCGAGCGCAATGAGTGAGGTTTTTATTTCGGCCGCATTTTTTAAACTGTCCAGTGCCGCTAAGCGGCGCTGTGCTTTTTGTTTTAACTCGTCAGGCAGACTAGTTTCAAGGTTTTCTAAGTTAAAATCAACACTGGCAAGCAGGTTGTCGAATACCGGATCAAAATCAACAAACCAGCTTTTGAATAACGCCTGCGCCATCTGTTCAAGGGTTTGGTTGGTTTTTTGGTTCAGGGTCAATTTATTAACATAATCCATATACACTTTAACAATATAATCTTGCATTGACCTTTCGGGTAGCTCTATCTCTAGATTTCTTACAGCTTCTTTTGTAATGGTTTTAGTTACTGAGCCATTTGCAAAACTTTTCACATAGTCTTCATTGAGTTTTAAATACAAATATACAAAAGTAGAATTAGCTTTATCATCGTCAATTCTTAGCAAAAATAGATTCATCGCAAGTGAGACAGGACAATTAAGATCAGGCATCAAATAGCTACTACCTGCGTTAGCTATTTTATTCATTATAATATCGCCCGCCTCAACTTTTGATTTTTCTAGAAAGTTATAAGCATGTTCAGAAATATATTTTAGATTAGAGTCAAAGTTATTCTGTTCGAAATTTGTAGTCCTTATCATTACGGCATAATCGGGTTCATCGAACAACTCTACATTTTCTTTAAGTTTTTTGTATGCACCGTTCGCATGATAATCCGTCAATAGAGAAAGTAGACTCCCTAATTTAACTTTACTCCCCATAACCCAACGCCTCCAAATTTCTACGAATGGCTTTATCAAGCTCATCACTTTGGCTCATTTGGCTGTAAAGCGTTTGGCTAAGCTCAGTCATTTTAGTCTCAAACGGAATGCCGTCGTCTGCAATATCGGCAGCACCGACATAGCGCCCTGGGGTCAGTACGAAGTCGTTAGCTTTAATATCAGCAAGGGTGGCTGATTTACAGTAACCGGCAACATCTACATACTCTTGCTCTGTATCAGTAGTTAGCTCTTCGCCGCGCCAAAGGTGGTAGGTTTCGGTTATTTTTGCTATGTCGTCGTTGGTTAGCTCTTTTAGTGTACGGTTAACCATAGAGCCCATTTCGCGGGCGTCTATAAATAGCGTTTCGCCTTGGCGGTCGCGGCGTTTTAGTAGGCCTTTTTCGTTATTACCGCGTTTGTCTTTACTTATAAACCATAAACACACCGGGATTTGCGTGGTGTAAAACAGTTGCCCTGGTAGAGCTATCATACAATCGATTAAATCGTTTTCGATTATTTTTTGGCGAATATCGCCCTCGCCACTGGTGTTAGAGCTCATTGAGCCATTAGCCAGTACAAAGCCTGCGGTGCCGTGCTCGCTCAGCTTTGAGATCATATGCATGATCCACGCATAGTTGGCATTACCAGTAGGCGGTGTTGGATAACCTGCCCAACGGGCATCGTCAACGAGTTCGTTATCGGCGCGCCACTGTTTTTGGTTAAACGGTGGGTTTGCCATTATGTAATCGGCTTTTAGGTCAGGATGTTGGTCTTTAAAAAAGGTATCGCCCGCTATATCGCCTAAGTTGCCCGAAATACCACGCACGGCAAGGTTCATTTTAGCCAGTTTATAAGTGGTGTTAGTGTACTCTTGCCCGTAAATAGACACATTTTTTTGGTTGCCGTTATGGCTATTAATAAATTTAAGCGATTGCACAAACATACCGCCCGAGCCACAACAGGGGTCGTAAATTTTGCCTTCGAATGGCTCTATCATATCGGCTATTAGGGTAACAATTGACTTAGGCGTATAGAACTCGCCCCCGCCTTTGCCTTCAGATGCGGCAAATTTACCTAAAAAGTATTCGTAAACACGGCCAACTAAGTCTTCTTCTGTTTTTTCGTTTTGGTTGGCAATGGTGTCGATATTATTAATGGTATCGATAAGCGCTGAAAGCTTACTGGCATCAAGGCCTAAGCGTGAAAAGTAGTTATCGGGCAATGCGCCGGCGAGTGATTTATTGTTTTTTTCAACCGCGTGTAGTGCGGTATCTATTTTAACAGCAATATCGCCTTGCTTGGCGTTGGCTTGAATGTACGACCAGCGTGCATCTTCTGGGAGATAAAACACGTTATCCATCGCGTAAAAGTCGACCATGTCGATGTATTCGTCGCCGTACTCGGCAATAATGGCTTTTTTACGCCCTTCAAACTTATCACTAATAAATTTAAGAAAGATTAAGCTTAAAACAATGTGCTTATATTCGGCTGATTCAACACTGCCACGCAGTTTATTGGCGGCATCCCAAAGGGATTCTTCAAACCCGACTTGTGTTTTTTTTGCAGCTTTTTTTGTAGCAGGCTTTTTTGATGCAGCGTCCATGTGGTCTCTCTTTGCAAGAATATCAATATAAATTATTGGCTTATCATACAGCAAAGGTCGTGGGTTTTTGAGTTTTAATTATAAAATATCTGAGGAGGTTTTTATCGATAACAATACGCAATATGCGAGCAGTTTAATTGTTGCGACAGTGTCGCAACTTTAGCTTCGTAACCCGATGAAACATAAAAAAGCAATCAACAAACTACCCCGTCAATTTGACATATTTCTCAGCCAGTTCATCTAAGCTCTCACGATGATTAGGGTCGGGCTTTATGCAGTCAATCGGGCATACGCTCACGCAGGTCGGCTTGTCGTAGTGGCCCACACATTCAGTGCATTTTGTAGGGTCTATTTGGTAGATTTTGGCGCCCATATAAATGGCTTCATTTGGGCACTCGGGGTCACACATATCACAGTTAATGCATTTGCTGTTTATTAATAAAGCCATAATTTAACTCTCTATTATGAAACAGCTTGTTTGAAAGGGTTGCGGGTGTCTTGGTTTTCATCCAAGTTACGCATCAGTATGGCGTGCTCTAAATCGATGTTGTCAGGTACGGGAATTTTTACAATGTGGCCTGAACCTTTGGCATCAGTAATGCTTTCGCCTTTTTTGTTTTCCATACATTCAAGCACAAAGCTAATATTACCTTTTGGCGTCATTAGCTCTAATGAATGGCCAACACAAAATTTATTTTTTACATCTATTTCAACCAAACCAGTGGCATTACGCCCAAGTACCTCACCTACAAATTGCTGCTTGGTAGAAACTGAATGGCCGTATTCGTAATTTTGATAATCTTGATGGGCGTGGCGTTTTAAAAAACCTTCGGTATAACCGCGGTGAGCAAGGTTCTCAAGAGTTTTAAATAAGTCTGCATCGAATGGTTTACCTGCAACCGCATCGTCAATCGCTTTGCGATACACCTGAGCGGTACGCGCAACATAATAAAATGACTTAGTACGCCCTTCTATTTTAAGGCTATGCACCCCCATTTTTGTTAGCTGCTCTACGTATTGCACGGCGCGTAAGTCTTTTGAGTTCATGATATAAGTGCCGTGCTCGTCTTCAAATGCAGGCATATATTCACCCGGGCGACCTTGCTCTTCTAGCATAAATACATCGTTACTTGGCGCGCCTTCACCTAACGTAGGTATAACCGTTTTAGGGTCAATTTTATGTACCATTTCGCCGGTTTCGTTCTCAGTGCCGGGTTTAACATCATACTCCCAACGACACGCATTAGTGCAGGTGCCTTGGTTAGGATCGCGCTTATTAATATAGCCTGAGAGTAAACAACGCCCTGAATAAGCCATACACAGCGCGCCATGAACAAATACTTCTAGTTCTGTTTCTGGGCACAGTGTGCGTATTTCGCTGATTTCTTCAAGCGATAGCTCGCGAGACAAAATCACCCGCTCAATACCTTGTTTGGCCCAAAACTGTACGCTTGCGTAGTTCACTGCATTGGCTTGAACCGACAAATGAATTGGCATATCGGGCCATTTTTCACGCACTAACATAATTAATCCAGGATCTGACATGATCAGCGCATCGGGTTTCATGGCAATAACAGGTTCTATATCACGTAAATACGATTTTACTTTCGCATTGTGTGGGGCAATATTAGACACTACATAAAACTTTTTATTTAGCGCATGTGCTTCGTTAATCCCTATTTGTAATGTATCTAAATCGAATTCATTATTGCGAACCCTCAAACTGTAACGAGGTTGACCGGCATAAACCGCGTCGGCACCATAGGCAAAGGCATAACGCATGTTTTTTAAGCTGCCTGCAGGGCAAAGTAGTTCAGGAATAAACGGGATTGAGGAAGAAACAGCTGACATGTGCGCTCCATACATCGAACCGAGTTCAAGTCGGTTGCATGAATAATTATACCAACCCGCAATAATACTTAATCATTTTACGGGGCTAAACGTGTCGCTACCTTCGTTAAAAAATCTCATTTACGACTGCATGGATGCAGAAGGTAGAGCAATGCAGGAGCAATTGCCGAGAACAACTAAATAGCAATTTTTTTGCCTAGCTATCAACACGTTTTTCCAGCCTCAAAATAGACCACTTAATTAAGCGAATTGGTATTAAGGATAATAAAGCGCGCAAGTATAATGAGGGGGCAAAAGAGAAACCTTGATCAAGATCATCAAAATTTCTCTTGTGCGCTAATAAATGAAGAGCAGCAGATTTAAGTTATTTTTTACTGCTTAATTGGTTCGAAAATTGACTAACCGCATCAACAACTTGTTGCGCGCCTTTTTTAATATCACTCATTACATCACCAGATTCTTTGGAGAGCGCTAGGCCTTGTTGCGCTTTATTTTTACCTTGCTCAATTACAGCCACCGTTGATTGAGTTAAATTTTGGTTTTGCTCTACAACATCCACTATTTCTTCAGTCGCTTTACTGGTTCTTGAGGCAAGTAAACGCACTTCATCAGCCACCACTGCAAATCCACGGCCTTGCTCGCCGGCGCGCGCGGCCTCAATAGCCGCATTTAGTGCCAATAAATTAGTTTGATCAGCAATACTGCTAATGCTCTGCACTATGCTCGCGATGAGTTGCGATTGTTTATCTAATGCTGAAATTTCTTGAGCAGCTTGCTCCATTTGCACCGACAGTTCGTTCATAACCTGCACTGTTTTTTGTACCACTTCAGCACCTTTGTCCGCGTTGTTATCGGTTTCGGTGGAGGTTCCATGTGCAATACTCGCCGCTTGCTCTGTAGCCAGTTCTCTTTTTACTTGATCAGTGATCACTGTGGCAAATTTAACTACTTTGTAGAGCTCATTTGCTTCATTAAAAATAGGATTATATGAAGCCTCTAACCAAACTACATTGCCGTGTTTATCAATACGTTTAAATCTGCTCGCAATAAACTCACCATTACGCAAACGTTGCCAGAAGGCCTGATACTCTTTACTACTCGCTACTTGCTCATCACAAAACATACTATGATGCTTGCCCACCACGTCTTGCTTTGAATAACCCATACTTTTTAAAAAGTTGTCATTAACACGCAGCACCATACCTTGAGTATCAAACTCAATAACCGCCGTTGAACGATGCAAGGCTTTAATTAAATCTTCGTTTTCTCTGGAGCTTTCAATTATTTGTGTAAGCACAGTGCAATGCAGGGTTAAATACTCAAGCTGGCCTTGCCCATCTTTAATTGGATGTAAAATGCAGCGTAACCAGTCTCGTTGCCCGTTTTGGTGTAGCAACTGAATAGCACCTACATAGTGCTCACGCTTACTTATTGCTTGTTTAAATAAATTAAAATCAGGATTATTCCGTGCATTTTCAGGAATAAAGTTAATAATATTCTGGTTAAGCAACTGACTATTTGAATAGCTGAATGTACGTTCAAAATTCTTATTTTGTCTTATAACATGACCTTGCATATCAAGCTCTAAAACTAGCATTTCACTGTCTAAGCTTTGTCTAACCTGCTCTCTAACTAAAAGTTTGTCTTGTAAATCAGCAACTTGATTTTTTAAAGATTGGTTAAAAAACATATGGTTATCCTAGTATTGAGATGTATGAACTATACATTGAGCGTTTATTGTAATTATTATTAACAACTAAAACTGTTTGTTAACATGGACGTGAATATAGCGGAAGTATTTAAAACTAATATACGTAATAGCATGGTTATAAGCTCAAAACTAAACGCCCTTAAATCAAAATAACATGGTTGATATAATAAATTAGGTTTTTTTCGTTAAAACGCGTATAATTCGCGCCCGTTAATATTCACACTTTCACTTAAAAATTATTGGAGCACAAAGATGGCTTTAGAGCGTACTTTTTCAATCATAAAACCTGATGCAGTTGCTAAAAACCACATCGGCGCAATCTACAACCGTTTCGAAACTGCGGGTCTTAAAATCGTTGCAGCTAAAATGGTTCACCTTTCACAAGAGAAAGCTGAAGGTTTCTACGCTGAGCACAGCGAGCGCCCTTTCTTTGGTGCTTTAGTATCTTTCATGACTTCTGGCCCAGTAATGGTTACCGTTCTTGAAGGCGAAAACGCTGTTCTTAAAAACCGTGAAATCATGGGTGCTACTAACCCAGCTGAAGCGCTAGCGGGTACTTTACGTGCAGACTACGCTGATAGCATCGACGAAAATGCGGTTCACGGTTCAGACGCTGTTGAATCTGCTGCTCGCGAAATCGCGTACTTCTTCGCTGACGAAGAACTTTGCCCACGTACTCGTTAATTCGAGTTCACAGCTAACCCTGTGATGCAAAGTATGAAAAGGGCTTTCGAGCCCTTTTTTAGTCATTACGTAAAGTATTAATCGTTTATTTATGATGTTTTACTTAATGATTATGGTGGGTGAATTATGTACAATTCGCCCTTGTAAATTTTTACCATCACCGCCACCGATTGAGGTTGTTACATGACCGAGCAAAAAAAGATTAACTTATTAGATTTAAACCGAGATGCAATGCGAGAGTTATTTGTATCATTCGGTGAAAAGCCATTTCGTGGCGATCAGGTGATGAAATGGATTTATCATTTTGGCGTAGATAATTTCGACGAAATGAGCAACGTGAACAAAAAGCTAAAAGAAAAGCTTAAAAACGAGTGTGAAATCGTTGCACCCGAAATTTCAGTTCGCCAGCAAGCCAGCGACGGTACTATTAAATATGCATTAGTACTAGAAGGCGGCCAAGAAGTAGAGGCAGTTTGGATCCCAGAAAAAGATCGCGCCACATTATGTGTATCGTCTCAAGTAGGTTGCGCCCTTGAATGTACGTTTTGCTCAACGGCACAACAAGGCTTTAACCGTAACTTAAAAGTGTCGGAAATTATTGGCCAAGTATGGCGTGTAGCCAAAGACATAGGCCTTGATGGCAACAGTGAAAAACGCCCTGTCACTAACGTCGTTATGATGGGGATGGGCGAGCCATTACTTAACGTCAAAAACGTCGTACCAGCGATGGAGCTGATGATGGACGACTGGGGCTTTGGTTTATCTAAGCGCCGCGTAACATTAAGTACCTCGGGTGTAGTACCTGCCCTTGATTTATTGAAAGAAAAAATCGACGTAGCACTGGCTATTTCACTTCACGCCCCTGATAACGCACTGCGTGATATTTTGGTACCCATTAATAAAAAGTACCCAATTGAAGAATTTTTAGCGGCCTGTCGTCGTTATATCGATGGCTCTAAAGCCAATAAAGACGTGACTATTGAATACGTTATGCTTAATGGCGTTAACGACAGCACCGACCAAGCACATGAGCTGGTTAAAACGTTAAAAGGGACGCCATCTAAGGTAAACCTTATTCCGTTTAACCCGTTCCCGGGTAACGAATACACGCGCTCTAGCAACAGCCGAATTGACCGTTTTTCAAAGGTATTACAAGCTGCGGGGATTACCTGTATTGTTCGTCGTACACGAGGGGACGACATTGACGCTGCCTGTGGTCAATTAGCTGGCGATGTGGTTGATAGAACAAAACGTATGGCTAAAAAGAAAATGCGTGATGACAATGCAATTGCAGTAAATATTCATCAAGCTTAAACGTTATAAAAGACTCTGGTGCCTTTGTGATAACTCGTTTATTTTTAAATAAATGATGCAACACAAAGGCTTTGAGGTAAGATAGAGGCTATGGAAATAAATAAAGAGACAAGGTAATGCGATCTTTACTTGCTTTAGCACTATCAACACTACTTTTAAGCGGTTGTGTTACTGAAAATAGTTACAACGGCAGTGACAAACCCGTTGTCGAAAATAAAATAAACAACGCAGGCGCAGCACGTACCCGCATTGCTTTGGCATTACAATATTTAAACACCGGTAATAATTCCCAAGCAAAATACAACCTTGAGCGTGCGAGCGAATATGCACCAAACCTCCCCGAAGTTCATTATTCTTTAGCTTATTACTACCAACAAGTTGGCGAAAATGCATTAGCCGACAAAGCCTATCAAAAAGCGTTGACGATTAAGCCTGACGATCCGAATACCCTAAATAACTACGGTACGTTTTTATGTAGTATTGATGAGTATGATCGCGCTACCGATCAATTTTTAAAAGCGATTGAAATACCCAGTTATATTCGTGTAGCACAAAGCTATGAAAATTTAGCCTTATGCGCCATTGAGTTTAATGACTTTACAAATGCAGAAAGCTACTTTCAACAAGCGCTAAACCACAGCTCGCAGCGTACATCGACCCTAATTAGCTTAGCCGCCCTTTTTTATGCTAAAAGTGACTTACATAAAGCCAGCGACGTTTTAAAGCACCATGACGATACTGGCCGTGTGTCTGCACGGGCTTTATTACTTAGTTATTTAATTAAACAGCGTATGGGTAGAATAGAAGATGCTGAAAAAATTGCAGCTACTATTTTGCAAACATACCCAAATAGTATTCAAGCTAACGCCATTCGTGACAACCAATTAAGGCAAACAGAGTTTGAAGTGCTGCGCGAAAAGTACCGCCAAGCACAACTTGATGAATTACAAGAAAGCAGTAATAACAATCAAATTATTGTGGAGCCAAAAATAAAAATTATTCGTAAAAAAAGTCCAACATCTGCAGTAAGCTCTGATGATTCAGTAAAGTAAGCTGCAAAAATACAACAAAGACACAAATACCTTTTTAAATTAGGGTCTGTTGACCTTTCAAGGTTAAATTTGCAGCAGCCTGTTTGGTATTTAGGCAAGGCAGAGCTTATGTGGTGTGGTTATTCCCCATAAATAGGCGATAACGTAGTATCAATGCCAAACAGGCGCTGCCCGAAGGGTTCTGCCTAGGGGCAATTAACTCTTTGTTGCTCGGTTTTTACTTAGCCCACTAGGTTACAAACCTCGCGCCGCGATTAAATTGCCCCTAGTTTGAACAAATATTAATCCGCAAAGGTCAACAGACCCTAGTAAAATAAGAGTAAAAACGAGTGTATCGGTTGATATCGCTCGTTTTGCTGTAAACCAATTTAGCATTTCAGTGTGATTCAATGCTAAACTGCTATATGTTAGGTGCATTAAAGGGCTTTAAAAATAAAAACAGCAAAAATTTTAAAAGGACAATAGTAACGTTTTTATAAAACCACAGCTGATGATACCCTTTAAAAGCGTGCATTCCAGTAGCAAGAATAAACGAACACTAAAAAATAAAAACAAAGTCTTACTCTGGTTATTAAGCCAAAACATTAACTTTTACTCGTGGATCCAGACTCATACATATTATGAATGAAGATAATACACAACCGCAGAGCGACGGACCCTCTGTAGGACAAATGCTAAAATCGCATAGAGAAAACGCAAATATCAGCCTTGCTGAAATCGCCTCGCTATTAAAGCTAACAGAATCACAAGTTGAGCATATTGAAAGCGACGAGTATCATTTACTCGGTGCAAAAACGTTCGTTAAAGGCTATATAAAAAATTATTGCCGCACACTAAGCATAGATAGCAGCGCTATTTTAGCCATGCTGCCTGCTTTTAGCACATCAGATAAGCTAGTAGATATGCAAAGCTTTTCAAGGCGCACAGAAAAAGAAGCGCATGACAGTCGACTGATGACGGTAAGCTATTTAATACTAGCCATTGTTATTGGTTCATCAGCTGTATGGTGGTGGCAAAATGCAACGCCTATTGATGAACAAACTAACACTATTAATGCTAATAACTCGCTTATTTCGGAGCAACAAGAAAACACAAAACTGTTAGCTGAAGCCGCCGACGAGGCACTTTTAAATGACAGTGAATCTGCAGAAGAAGTGAGTTCAGCATTACAAAATGAGCAACAAAAAATTCAAGCCGCGCCAGTTAATGATGCACAGAGCACCAGTGAACCAAAAAACAGTGATTTAAGCACCATTTTTATGATGTTTAACGATGAGAGCTGGGTAGAAATTCACGATGCCAATGATGAAAAAATTGCTTTTGGTGTAAAAAAAGCAGGCTACGAAATGACCCTAACCGGAGTAGCGCCTTTTTCAGTGGTATTAGGCAAGCATGATGTTGTTCGTATTACCCTAAATGGTGAGCCAGTTGATATTTCGGCCTTTCCTAAAAACCGTTTAGCTAAATTTAAATTACCCTTAGCAGAGTAGTCGCTATGTTTTCAGAATCTCCTATAAAACGCAGAAAATCCACCCGCATTAATGTGGGTAATGTTCCTATTGGTGATGGTGCACCAATTGCCGTGCAGTCAATGACTAACACAGACACAATGGACATTGATGCCACAGTAGCTCAAATTCAAGCGATTCAAGATGCCGGTGCTGACATAGTGCGTGTATCTGTACCAACTATGGATGCCGCTGAAGCATTTAAAAGTATTAAAGAGCAGGTATCGATACCGCTGGTTGCTGATATTCACTTTGACTACCGCATTGCATTAAAAGTAGCAAAGTATGGCGTTGATTGTTTACGTATCAACCCAGGCAACATTGGCAGTGAAGAGCGTATTAGAGCGGTTGTCGACTCAGCCCGTGAGCACAACATTCCAATTCGTATTGGCGTAAATGGTGGATCACTTGAGCGCGACCTACAAGAAAAATACGGCGAGCCAACACCTGAAGCCTTACTTGAGTCGGCTATGCGCCATGTAGATATATTACGTCGCTTAGACTTTGACCAATTTAAAATCTCGGTGAAAGCGTCAGACGTATTTTTAGCGGTTGGCGCGTATCGTTTACTTGCAAAAGAAATCGACCAGCCACTGCATTTAGGTATTACCGAAGCAGGCGGCATGCGCTCTGGTTCAGTTAAATCGGCCGTTGGTTTAGGCATGTTATTAGCCGAAGGTATTGGTGACACGCTGCGTGTATCACTAGCAGCGGATCCAGTTCAAGAAATAAAAGTAGGCTTTGATATATTAAAATCATTGCGTATTCGTTCTCGCGGCATTAATTTTATTGCTTGCCCTAGCTGTTCACGCCAAGAGTTTGATGTAGTAAGCACCATGAATCAACTTGAAGAGCGTTTAGAAGATATTATTGAGCCAGTTTCAGTGTCAGTCATTGGCTGTGTGGTTAACGGACCAGGCGAAGCATTAGTGAGTGATATTGGCCTTGCCGGCGCAAACCGTCGCTCAGGTTTATACATTAATGGCGAACGCCAAAAAGCCCGTATTGATAACAATAATATTGTTGATCAACTTGAAGGCTATGTACGCGATTTCATTGAACAGAAGCAACAACAAACTCCAATCGACATAAAAATCGTAGAGTGATGTGTTGTTACAACACTATGTATTTAAATGACCTTTTTTAGTCGCGGTATTCACAACGTAGTATAAATTACGTACGCTCCGCTACGCTCGCAATTACCTTATAGTTAAGGTTATAATGCAGGGTCGATTTTTTAGTTTTACGTGGTTGCAGCCCAGGGTTGCACATAAACAGATTTAGGATTTATCAGTGGCAAAACAAATTCAGGCAGTTCGCGGTATGAACGATTGCCTGCCAGGCGATACGCAAGTTTGGCAGAAAGTAGAACACATTTTACGCGAGACCGTATCATCGTTTGGTTATCAAGAAATTCGTTTTCCAATTGTAGAATCAACCGACCTATTTAAACGCTCTATTGGTGAAGTAACCGATATAGTAGAAAAAGAAATGTACACCTTTGCCGATCGTAACGGCGACAATTTAACCTTGCGCCCGGAAGGGACTGCAGTGTGTGTACGTGCAGGTAACGAAAATGGCCTGTTATACAATCAAGAACAACGCCTTTGGTACATGGGCCCTATGTTTCGCCATGAACGCCCACAAAAAGGTCGTTACCGTCAATTTCATCAGTTTGGTTTAGAGACTTTTGGTATTGCCAGCGCCGATATTGACGCCGAAGTTATTTTACTCACGGCGCAACTTTGGGAGGCATTTGGCATTACTGACCATGTGCGTTTAGAACTTAATTCATTAGGTTCAAACGAAGCTCGCGCACAGTACCGCGATGCCTTAATCGCCTTTTTAGAACAACATACCGATGTACTAGATGAAGATTCAAAACGTCGTATGTACTCTAACCCACTGCGCGTTTTGGATACTAAAAATCCAGATATTCAGGCAATCTTAGTCGATGCACCAAAGTTATCTGAACATTTAGATGCTGAATCAAAAGAACATTTTGAAAATTTATGTGAACGATTAGATGCCGCAGGCGTCAAATACACGGTTAATGAAAAGCTGGTACGTGGTTTAGATTATTACAACCGCACTGTATTTGAATGGGTAACCGACAGCTTAGGTGCACAAGGTACTGTATGTGCTGGTGGTCGTTATGATGGTTTAGTAGAACAATTAGGCGGTAAGTCAACCCCTGCGGTAGGTTTCGCGATGGGTTTAGAGCGCTTGGTTTTACTGCTTCAAGCACTTGAATGTGTAGGTGACATACGCCGTAGTGCTGATGTATATTTAGCAGCTATGGGCGACAAAGCCAGTATTCAAGCGCCTATAATTGCATCTACCTTACGTCGTGATGTACCTGGATTACGCGTAATGGTGCACGCTGGCGGTGGTAACTTTAAAAAACAACTTAAACGTGCTGATAAAAGCGATGCGCTCGTCGCAGTCATTATCGGTGAAGATGAATTAGAGCAAGGCGTTGTGACTATTAAATACTTACGTGAACGTAAAGAACAAGTCACACTAGAATTAGAACAAGCTAAAACGCTACTTGCAGAACTGATTAATAGCTAAAATTATATAAAGCGTAAGTAGTTAAGCGCTTTAACAGAGGTAAGCATGGAAATTTATTCAACAGAAGAACAACAAGCAGAAGCAATTAAACGCTTTTTTCGTGAAAACGGCCTTTCACTAGCGTTAGGCGTTATTGTTGGTTTAGGTGGTTTATATGGCTGGAAAGCATACAACCAAAATCAGATAACGACTGCAGAGCAAGCATCTGATGCATACACTAAGCTTGTTGAAAGCGACAGTGTATTAGCGTCTGCTGATGCATTTATCAGTGAAAACAAAGACACTCATTACGCAACTTTAGCGGCATTTGTTGCAGCAAAAGAAGCGGTAGATACACAAAAATTAGATGTAGCAAATGAAAAACTAAGCTGGATTGTAACTAACGTTGATAACGCAGAGCTTAAAGCCATTGCAACGACACGTTTAGCGCGTGTGCAAATTGCTCAACAGCAATACGATGATGCATTAAGCACATTAAATGCCCCTCTTCCTGAAGCATTTAACGCAAATGTGGCTGAATTAAAAGGTGACATTTACATTCAGCAAGGCAATAAAGAGCAAGCACGCGTAGCCTATCAAGCTGCTGTTGATGCCGGTGGATTAACGAGTAATCCCCTTTTACAAATTAAGTTAGATGACCTAGCAGTAACTAGCCCAGCGGCATAAGGTTTTAGGCATGAGAAAAATAACAACAGCAACGCTCGCCCTATGTATGGCAACCCTAATGGGATGCTCTTCAAGTGATGACGAAGAAGAACTGGTGCTTCCAGAAATAGCCAATCAATTCGAAACTAACATAGTATGGCAAGAATCTATTGGTAGCGGTGTAGAGCATTACTTTTCACGCTTATCACCCGCTGTTTATAAAGAGACAGTGTATGTTGCTAGCCGTGAAGGCCAAGTAGAAGCCTTATCACTTGCCAATGGCGATACCCAATGGGAAACCGACGTTCGTCAAGATTTATCGTTTTGGCCTTGGAGCGATAACGAAAATGCAAAATTATCAGGTGGAATATTACAAGCTTATGGTAAAATCTATTTAGGTTCAGAACATGGCTATGTCATTGCACTTGACCGTGAGACTGGTAAAGAAGTTTGGCGTAAAAAAGTACCTGGCGAATCACTCTCTAAACCCGCTGCAGGCGATGGCTTAATCTTTGTTAATTTAGCCTCAGGTAAGTTACTTGCGCTTCACCCAGATACTGGTGAAGAACGCTGGAGCTTTGAGCAAGAAGTGCCACCGCTGACTTTACGCGGTCAAAGTTCACCTACTGTGGCTAACGGTGGTGTATTGGTTGGCCTTGAAACAGGTAAGCTCAGTGTTTTAATTTCTGAGAGTGGCTACTCGGCATGGAGTGCAGAAATTGCAGTGCCAAAAGGCGCATCAGAGTTTGAACGTTTAGTTGATGTAGATACGCAGCCGATCATTAGCGGTCCATTTGCTTATGCTATTGCATACAATGGTAACTTATCAGCAGTAGATATTCGTTCAGGGAATGTTGTATGGAAACGTGAATACAGCAGCTACCGTGAAATTAGCATGGATTTGCAAACAATTTACGTTGTTGATAGTAACGGCGTTGTTTATGCACTTGATAAAGATTCGGGCATTGAACGTTGGAGCCAACCCGCTCTACGTGGCTGGTACTTAACAGGCCCAGCGGTTGCCGGTAATTATTTAGCGTTAGGTGACCAAGAAGGTAATTTGCATTGGTTAAATAAAGAAACTGGCGAGCTAGTATCTCGTGAAGACTTTGACAGCTCAGGTTTTTTTGTTGAGCCCGTTGTCGCTGACGATAAATTGATTTTATACACCCGCGATGGTGAAGTTAGCGCGGTAAAAATACCGAACTAACTGTCTACTATTAGTGTAAGGCACTAATAGTTAAATATTTTTTGTAAGGCTTCGCACTGCGAAGCCTTTTGTTGTTTTTTAAAGAGGTAGTTTATGCTTCCCGTGATCGCTCTTGTAGGGCGACCCAATGTGGGCAAATCCACATTATTTAACCGTTTAACACGTACTCGTGATGCACTCGTTGCCGACTTTCCTGGCTTAACGCGTGATAGAAAATATGGCCAAGCAAATTACGATGGCTTTGAATTTATCGTGGTAGATACGGGCGGTATTGATGGCTCAGAAGAAGGTATCGAAACCGAAATGGCTGATCAGTCATTACTAGCCATTGAAGAAGCGGATATTGTTTTATTTTTAGTTGATGCTCGCGTGGGTATGACAGTGGCTGATCAAGCTATTGCTAACCACTTACGTAAGCAAGAGAAAAAGTGCTTTGTGGTAGCCAATAAAACAGACGGCATTGATGCCGACTCAAACTGTGCTGAGTTTTACCAACTTTCACTTGGTGAAGTTCATCATATCGCTGCCGCACATGGCCGTGGTATTACTTTACTGCTTGAGCAAACTCTTCAGCCTGTTATTGCTGAGCTTGCCGCTCTTGATGAAGATGTAGCCGATGACGATGAAGAACTTATCGACTTATATCAAGAAGGTGAAGAAGATGACACCGATCACCAAGCATTTGCCGATAAACCGGTAAAGCTGGCAATTATTGGTCGTCCAAATGTAGGTAAGTCAACTCTTACTAACCGCATACTAGGTGAAGACCGTGTTATTGTATACGACATGCCAGGTACAACCCGCGACTCAATTTACATTCCGATGACCCGTAACGACAAAGAATATATTCTTATCGATACCGCTGGTGTGCGTAAACGTAAAAAAGTAAGTGACGTTGTTGAGAAATTCTCAGTCATTAAAACACTACAAGCAATTGAAGATTGTAACGTTGTGCTACTAGTGATTGATGCTCGCGATGGCATTTCTGATCAAGACTTAAGCCTGTTAGGTTTTGCGCTTAACTCAGGACGCTCATTGGTTATTGCCGTGAATAAGTGGGATGGCCTAGATAACTACGTTAAAGATCGTATTAAAACTGAGCTTGATCGTCGCTTAGGCTTCATTGATTTTGCCCGCCTACACTTTATCTCTGCTCTGCATGGTACCGGTGTTGGTCATTTATTTGAATCAGTTGACGAAGCGTATGAGTCGGCAACTAAGCGAATTAGTACTGCTATGTTGCGTCGTATTATGGACATGGCACAGGCCGACCACCAGCCGCCACTTGTTCGTGGACGTCGTGTTAAGCTTAAGTATGCGCATGCTGGGGGCTACAACCCGCCACGTATCGTTATTCATGGTAACCAAGTACATGACCTACCTGATAGCTACAAACGCTACTTAATGAACTACTACCGTAAAGCACTTAAGATTATGGGTACGCCAATCAAAATTGAGTTTAGAGAAGGCGATAACCCATTTGCAGGGCGTACTAATAAAGTAACCCTGTCACAAAAACGTAAAATTCGCGCGTTTAGTAAAGAAAACCGCAATAAAAGCTAGGTGCTAGGTGCTAGGTGCTAGGTGCTAGGTGCTAGGTGCTAGGTGCTAGGTCAAAATTAAATAGCGTACAATAAAAGTACGCTATTTTTTTATCTAAAATAAAGTAACAGTACTCGTAAAAGGGTTATTTGACATCAAAGTGCAAAGCGTATGGTTGCCCCACATACCCTTGGTAAGCTTTCTATGTGCTGTTTAAATCATTATTCTTAAAAAATTATTTCTCCATTGTTTATATAAATAAAATAAGTAAGGAGAGCAATTAAACACACGCCTTAATATTATAAAACCAACGCATTAATTGAGTGAACTTGTTATTATCGTAAAATAGGCACGCATATAACAATTAAAACTCTAAAAAGTGAAATTCAACATGTTTAAAAAAACAATCTTAGCTATTGCCTTAGCAGCCACCTCGCTGCCAAGCTTAGCCGACAGTAACAGCGATTTAAAAACCATTATTGATAACCACTGGCAAAACGCCAAAGCTGAGAAAATATTTTTTAGAACCGATCCTGATGGTTGGAAGCCCAACGGTACCCTACCCGATTGGAGCGAGCAAGCCATTGCTAAGCGCCAAGCTTATAACAACAGCGTACTAAAAAACTTAGCCAGCATTGATCCTAAAAAGCTCAATAGCGAGCAGCTAATGAACTACCGCTTATTTAAATATGAGCGCGAAACCGAGCAGCAAAGCTACCTTTACCAAGATAAATACTTTCCGGTTAATTTTTTAAGTGGCTGGCATACTTACTTTGCAGAAGCGCCAGCTAACATGGCCTTTTTAACTGCTGAGGATTACGATGCATTTTTAGTTAGCCTTGGTGATTACCCGCGTTTTAATCAGCAAAACATTAATTTAATGAAGCAAGGTATTCAAACTGGTTTTACCCACTACTGCGAAACGTTTAAAAATTATGGCCAAAGTATTAGCGCCCATATAGTTAAACAACCTGAGAATAGCGCCTTATATGAGCCATTTACCCGTATCCCTAATACATTTAGCGCAGCGCAAAAAGAAACTTACCAAAATAAAGCTAAAGCGTTAATTGCCTCAAAAGTCGTGCCTGCTTATCAGCACTTTTACGACTTTTTTGAAAACGAATACATGCCGCATTGTAGAGCGCAGCCGGGTATTGCAAGCATCAAAGGGGGCCTTGATTACTACAAGTACACGGTTAATTACTACACCACCACTAATGCTACTCCTAAACAAATACACGAACTAGGCCTTAAAGAAGTGGCGCGCATTAAAGCACAAATGCAAGCCATTATTGATAGCGTTGGTTTTAATGGCAGCTACAGTGACTTTTTAGAATTTTTAGCAACCGATGAGCAATTTTACGCAACCGATCCCCAAGACTTGCTAGAAAAGACCGCTTTTATAGCCCAAAAAATGTATGGCAAACTCCCCACATACTTTGGCCATTTACCGCGTAACACCTTTACTATAAAAGGCTCAGCGAGTCGCGGTGCGTTTTATATGCCACCTGCTGATAACCGCTCGCCCGGTACTTACTTTTTAGCCTCAACTCCTAAATTGCAGCCTTTATATAATTTAGAAGCACTTAGCCTGCACGAAGCTATTCCTGGGCATCATTTACAAAACGCCATTGCAATGGAGTTAGACGTTCCTGAATTTAGACGCACACTGAGCCACTCTGCTTTTGGCGAGGGCTGGGCACTGTATACAGAGCGTTTAGGTAAAGAAGCGGGCTTTTACCAAAGTCCATACAGTGACTTTGGTCGTTTAGGCTACGAAATGTGGCGCGCAGTGCGCTTAGTGGTTGATACCGGCATTCATGCCTTTGGCTGGAGCCGCCAAAAGGCGATTGATTATTTGGCTGATCATACCGCCTTGCCACAAAGCGCTGTGGAAGATCAAATAGATCGTTATATTTCATGGCCAGGCCAAGCGCTTTCATACAAAATGGGCGAAATTAAAATACGCGAACTGCGTGCAAAAGCCGAAAAAGAACTAGGCGCACAATTTGATATACGCAGCTTTCACGATACCATTATTGGTCAAGGTTCACTTCCTATGGCGGTACTTGAAGATGTAATTAACGACTGGATAGCACAGCAGAAATTAGCTATCTAAGATACAACGCAAACAAATTGAGAGGCGGTATTGTTACCGCCTTTTTTTAAAGCCCTATTAAACACCTTAAAACTAATCTCTGCTCGCTTTTGCTTCGTAAAATAAATGATTTTAAAAACCAGAGCATAAGTATGAAAAAACGTATTCTGTATTGGCTGCAAAATGATTTGCGCATTGACGACAACCCCATACTCAATGATTTATCACAGCAACAATGTGAGTTGGATCTTGTCTTTGTGATTAATGCGGCTTGGTTTAAAAGCAATAACTACCAACAAAAACCCTATGGCATCCATAAACAACGCTTTTTAATGCAAAGCCTATATGAGCTACAGGAGTCTGTTATAAAGCTTGGCCAAACTTTACATATTTTAGAAGGCGATCCGGTAAAGGTATTAACACAGCGTATTAATGAGCTTAGCATTGATGAAGTTGTATATAGCGAGCAAATAGGTGTGTATGAACAGCGCCAAATTAGCGCTCTTAAGTCAAAATGCACTACTGTGGTATTTAAATCTGTGATGCAAGATACTTTATATCAACAACAGCAACTGCCCTTTGAACTTGCTGATTTACCAACCGGCTTTACCCCTTTTAGAAAAAAAATCGAAGCCACTGGTATCAGTTTATCCGCAGTGCCGTTCTCAGCAAAAAGACTTCCACCGCCTATTATTTTATGTGCTAAACAGCCTATATCAGAGCCGCCAACAGGAAACCCTTTACTCCAAGGTGGACACAAAGCCGGCCTTGCGCATTGTCTACAGTACTTTTCATCAGCTTTACCAAGCAGCTATAAAATCACCCGTAATGAGCTGGATGGCTTTGATAACTCGACTAAATTTAGTAGCTGGCTGGCTTTTGGTTGTATTAGTGCCAAGCAAATTTTTTGTGCAGTAGATGCTTATGAAGCGCAGCATGGGGAAAATGAATCAACATACTGGATCAAGTTTGAATTGCTCTGGCGTGAGTATTTTAAGTGGCATGCAATTAATGTGAAGCATCAGTTATTTACTTTTAAAGGTAAAAAACAAAACTCGCCACTTACCACTTTTAGCCCGAACCGTTTTGCAAAATGGTGCCAAGGCAGTACCCCTTATCCGCTAGTTAACGCTATTATGAAAGAGCTTAACGCAACGGGCTTTATCACTAACCGTTCACGACAAATTGCAGCCAGCTGTTTGGTCAACGAACTACAACTAGACTGGCGCTATGGCGCTGCTTACTTTGAACAACAACTTATTGATTACGACGTAGCCGCTAATTGGGGCAACTGGCAATATATTGCTGGGGTTGGGGTCGATCCGCGCGGTGGGCGACACTTTAATTTGGCAAAACAAACCCAGCAATACGACCCATACGGTGAATATATTGCCAAATGGCAAGGGAATGAGCACTGCGATGCACAGTTAGATGACTTAGACGCCGCCGACTGGCCTGTGTAATAATAAAACCTCGAACATGATATTGGCTAGCTGACTCTCGTTATAAGCCCAAGGTTAAGTCTTGGGCAAGTGTGCCGCTAGGTTTTTCTACTACGCGGTTAACTTCAACCCCGTTATGCTTAACAATAAAAGTGGGGGTATATTGTAAGTCATGCGCTAGGGCAATACCTGCCTCATCCCGCTTGTCATAATCTACTGTAACAAAGGTTATTTTCGAAAGTTCAACCTGAGACTCATCGAGTAACTTTATTAATCGAGGTACTTCGCGAGCACTGTCATGACACCAGGTACCTAAAAGCACTAACACCTCTTTACCTGCTAATTTTTGCATCAATGCAACGTCTTGCGGTGTAGGCGAAAATGCTTGGTATTGCTTGGCAAATTTATCGTATTCGCTTAATAAACGCTCAGCAGTAACAGCGTCTGAGTGTAGCTTGAGCGTTGCATTCACTGCCAGTGGTAGGGTCAAAATAAAGAGTAAAATTAATTGTTTTAACATAAACCTATACCTAACTAGCTTTTAGCTACTATACCCATAATCGAGCTTAAGTGAATACATTTACTTACTTTTATCCATAAAATTATTCACTTGAGATAAAACAGCTAAGTACTCACGTTTGGCCTCTTTGTTTTGTTCTAATTTATCTAAATCACCGATTAACGTCACTAATTGCGTATGTGAATAACTCGATGTTGTTCTAAACTCGTTTGTCGCCCCCACACCACTGAGTCGTTTTCTTTCATCCATACGATAACTATCTTCATTTTTCTCGAGCCAAATATCGTTAATAAGACGAATATTGCTCTCACTGGTGGTTGTTGCTTTCAATTCCTTTTTTAGTTCGTATTGAGATATTTCGGGATTAAACTGATACACTTTTTTATCTACATCCACCTCATGAGCCTGATCAAGGGCAACCAATTCGTTATCTTTTACAGCGGTACCAATAGTGTAATTTTCTTGTTTATCATAATAATCAGGTGGGATGTCAGAGCGCTTGCCTTCTTCATAATTAAAACGTGTGCTCGCCGCTTTATCTTGAGTAACCCCAGTTAATTCTGCTGATTTTTGGTGTTCTGTATTTTGACTCAGCTTTGTGGTGCTTGTTGCTATGTAATCCCCCTGATCCATTGCAAAAGAGAATTTTGCATCAAAATCAGCTAACTTAGAAATACCATCACCTAAGGAATTTTTATTACTGCTACCTAGCCCTTGGTAGCGCGGATCTTTGGTGATCATATTGTCAACTAAATTAGCGACAAGCTCGCGTCCATTACTAAACTGCTTTGTAGCAACCGACTCAATTTCACTATAGCGCTCAGCAGCTGATGACATACTACTAAACGCATTTTTAAAAACAGCCAACCCTTGTTTCATCACTTCATCACTTTTGTGACCAAACGCAGAACGTGTACTTTTCTCAGAGCTATTGAGCTGGCTATCTTCTAAGCTTTTATCGAGCGCTTTTATGTATTGTTGCATTTGGCTTTTGTCTTGAGCGCCAATGGTTGACATATCAAGCGAAAAATCAATATTGTTTTGTCCGTTTACCGATTCGAACTCCAGTATTTGCTGCTCAGAACCCTCATCAAGGGTATAACTTAAATTAAGCTCATTATCTATTCCAAGGAGCGCTCCATCACCATCGCCAGTATTTCCCTCTGACGTTGAAAAGTACAAATCAAAACCCGAAAGTTCTTTGTTATCAAAATTGCTTAAAAAGCTTAAATCTAAATCAGCTTGGTTTGCGGGTACGTAACGACTGTAAGCGCTTTGTTTAGCCTTAAAAAATTCATCCGCCATTTCACCAACACCAGAAAGTACTTGCGTTAATGCTTGGTGTTCAGTCTCAGATAAGTCGCCATCTACTTCATAACTTATGCTAAATTCGTCAGTGGTTTCGCCTGTTTCCTCATCATAACCTTGCGCAGAATGAAAGGCGATATTGATAACATCACCTTCTTTGGTTTTTACCGAAAGCTCAAACCCATAGTTATCATCGTCTTCAAATCGCTCGCGATTAAAGCTTTCCATGAAAGGATTAAGTGAGCGTTCAACACGCTGTTGGCTAGATGCTAAAAATGTTTTTTGATTAAATCCCAGTTGCCCCAAGTTTGATAAAATATCGCTAGTGTTGGCATAAGCACCTTGGATATTTTTTACAGAAGAATTTAAGCGCTCAATTAACTGATCGCTACGTTCGTTTTTTAATAAGCCCTCTTGCTGAGAGCTTATTACCGTACGTAGTGCAACCTCTTCACTAGAGAGCTTATAATTTGAGCCACTGGGTGCGCTGGAAATCGTGAGTAACGAGGATAATTGCTGATTAAGTATTTCATCGACTTGTTGGTCACTAAACTGACTAAGCATTTCATCAGTGATTGTTGCCGAACTTGGCGCTAAGTGAGCACGCGATTGCAAACCTGTGGGCATACTGGTTTGGTTTGAATTATTGACCGATTGGGCAAGCAACGCATTTAAGTTAGCATAATTGCCTTGTAGTTTATTAACCATGATTATCCTTAATCTTCAGTACAAAACAAATACGGTATCGGCCAACGAATTAAAAGCTTTAATTATTTTTTTATTATTTAAAAATAAAGTATTTACGCAAAAAACATTCTTTAAAAGTAATTAGCAGGTTTTGGCAAGCAGCGACTTTAATATGTCTGGTACAAATTTTCGCTGCGCGGTAATGGCATAGAAGTGTTCGAAAGCATCGGGTAAACGCTGATATTCAACTAGTAGGCCTTGTTCTATTTCATCCTTTACTACAACTGATGGCAATACCGATAGTGCACCACTATCACGAGCAAGTAATCGCAGCATAGCCATATCATCAGCCTCTGCTTTTATTTTTGGCTGATATTGCCAGCGGGCACACAAAGCATTAAATGAGTCTCTAATGGCGGAGGTTTTACTGGGTAGCACCCATTGTGCACCTGTGTAACCGGTAGGAAATTGACCGCGTGTTTTTTTATCTGCTGGCCCCACTATGGCTAATGGCTGACGAGATACCAACTGGCTTTGCCACAGTTGATCGTAGTGCTCAAGTCCGATGGGTTTATTGGTTAAAACTAAATCCAGTTCGTGTTCTGCCAAACCATTTAACAGCCCATCCATACGCCCTGCAGTAAGCGAAAAGCGTACTTCGTCGTTACTCATTAAAGGGTTAATAAATTCCTCGATAAAGTTACGAGAGAGCGTATTAAGCACCCCGATTGATAAATGCTGAGTTTGGGAAATCATCCCTTTATGAATAAAAGACGACAGTTCTTCGCCCTTAGTGAATATATCGTTAGCGTACATTTGCACCCGCTTTCCCATATCGGTTAATGCCAAGGTACGTCCTTTACGTTCAAATAACTCAATATTAATGGTGTGCTCTAGCTGTTTAATTTGAGTTGAGAGCGCTGACTGCGATAAATGCAGCTCTTTCGCGGCTTGGGTTAAGTTACCAATTCGGGCAACAGACCAAAAATAATACAAGTGATGATAGTTCAAACGGCTCATTATAGTTCTCTTTTATAGAACGTTTATATGCATTATATCTATTTTTATTTAGTTATATAGTTTGTCATACTCCAATAACTAAATAAGGAGCACTGAATGAGCGAGTATATTATTTCGTTGTTATTACTAATGATGCCATTAAGCACATTCTTAGCGGCGTGGTTAATTGGCCGACAACCTTGTGCCTCAAATGGCAATGTACTGTTTAAAGTGATGCTATTAAATAGTGTTGCATTTATCAGTGCTGTTGCACTTTATCGTATTTATGCCTTTGATTTACTGAGTTTCTTATCGCTCTCAGTGACCCGCGCTATTATGCTAGGACTAATCCTGTTCATAACGCTGATATTAATTCGGTTTTGCAAACACTATATGCAAGGTGAGCCACGCGTAAACTACTTTTGGCGATGGCTACTACTTACCATCACTGCCGTATTAATTGTGGTTATGAGCAACCACTTAGCGCTATTTTGGCTAGGTTGGGTGGCGATAAGTTTAGCACTGCACAAACTATTAATGTTTTATCCTGAGCGCCCTCGTGCGGTACTCGCCGCTCATAAAAAGTTTATTGTGGCACGTGTTGCCGAATCCTTATTACTCGTCGCATTTATTATTTTATCGGTTACTCACAATAGCCTACACATTAGCGATATCACTACTTTTTATCACACCACCACACTACCGCTATCTTTGGCTGAACAACTCGCGGCCTTTTTAATCGCTTTTGCAGCTTTAATCAAATGTGCTCAGTTGCCTATGCATGGCTGGCTAATCAAAGTGGTTGAGGTGCCTACACCCGTCAGTGCCTTATTGCATGCTGGGGTGATAAATTTAGGTGGCTTTTTATTAATTTTATTTGCGCCTTTGTTTATTCAAGCTGCGGCTGCACAGTGGTTAATTTTAATTATTGCTGGTTTAACCACAGTGATCAGCGCATTAATAATGACTACCCGAATAAGCGTTAAAGTAAGGCTTGCTTGGTCTACCAGTGCGCAAATGGGATTAATGCTCATAGAATGTGCGCTGGGATTATTTGAACTGGCTCTGCTTCACCTTGTTACTCATTCAACCTATAAAGCCTTTGCATTTTTAAACTCAGGCAACGGTGTAAACGAAGATCTGATTCGCCGCCACATTCCAAAACAATCACCCACGTGCTTTGCTTGGTTAACGGGGGCATTGGTGTCGATTACCCTAGTTAGCGCTGCATGGTTCATTAGCGGCTATCAAGGCGCGGTCAGTGTGTGGCTACTTTTAGCATCAGCTTTAACTATTTTACTGGCCAACCAACATGGCGCTTCTAGCGTGCAAACTTATAGTAAAAAACTGCTAGTCGCACTATTAATTGTTATTAGTTATGTGGTTGCTAAAAATATATTTACTTTAGCACTAGAGCTTGAGCAGTGGCGCGAAGCTGCATTTAGCCTCGCCGATAGCTGGGTAATAGCCCTTATTTTAACGTTAATGATTGCCAGCTACTTTTTACGCTACCAGTCTTGGCGACCACAGGTTAAATCACTTTCCACCCTATTATTTGCAGGTTTGTATTTAGATGAGTGGTTTACGCGGTTAACCCTAAAAATATGGCCGATAAATTTACCTAATAATGGCCACACCGATTTAAAAAATCATGCAGCTGGAATCACCGTTGAGGAATCAAAATGAGCAATCAAACGCATTCAAATCACACGGCTTTATCGTTAAGTGACACTGAAAACAACATACTTAATAAAGTATGCGGTTACATAGCACCAAACTGGCCTTTAGATCAGATGATTGCCGTTAACCCATTTTGGGAAATGCGCCACCTGCCTATTGAAGATGTAAGCGCACGCATTGATACCTTATGTAATGCCAATATGCTAATGCCTAAAGACTTTTATCAGCACAAGTACGACAACGGCATTATTACTGATAACCACTTGGCCGATGCAGCTAAGTTACTTAACAGTGACTTTACGCATGAGCAACTCATACAAACCCTTCACATTGATGTTCCTTTAGTGGATTGGCACAACATTGCAGATTTACTCGACCAGCAGCGCAATAAACATAAAATGGCTTGGCATGATGAAATTACCCATCAATTGAGCCAGTTTTGTGCCGCGCATTATCAGCAGCTTGGCCCTATGCTTCATGGTGATGACACATCACCACAATCACCTTTATATCGCCATTGGTTAACCGTTATACAAGCGGATAAAGGCATTAGTATTGTAATGGATGAAAAGCATTTAAATGGCTACTTTAAACAACTGCCCACTTGCGCTGATGAACTGATTGCACTAACACTCTCAACGCTTAACATAGATAACGACTCGTTAGAGTTATACGCGCACTCATTGCTCTTAGATATTAACGGTTGGGCATCGTGGTTGGCGTATTTGCGATTCCAAGGCCAACTTTACGCTAAACCCAAAGATGATATGAAACAGCTACTGGCCATGCGAATGGCATGGGACTTGGTTATTTGGCAGTATCTGGCAGATCATGATAGTGCTTCATTTAAACAACTACAAAGTCAGTGGCAGCAAGAAAAGTCACTCGTAGTTGAGCGCCTGCATGCACACAAATTAGCACAAAAGCCATTATGGGTGTGGGCAAAAGCACTGGAGCTAAGCTATCAATACCCGCTTAATCATGCACTGCAAAGCGCCACTAAAACCCCAGTGAACAACGCTCAATTACAAGCGGTGTTTTGTATTGATGTACGCTCAGAGGTTATTCGCCGCGCGCTTGAATCGCAAAGTAAAAATATAGAAACCTTCGGCTTTGCCGGTTTTTTTGGATTGCCACTAGAATATCAAGAAAATGGTAGTGCAATTACTCGTCCTCAACTACCAGGGCTACTCAAACCAGCAATACATGCCACACAAACACACAAAGACGCGGCGCTTGAAGCATCTCGTCAAAATAGTGCTACATGGCAAAGTTGGTCAAAATCAGCCCCCTCATCGTTTTCTATGGTTGAATCGGCAGGCTGGCTGTATGCATTTAAATTAATAAAAAATACCTTTTTGTCTAAAGGTAAAGCTAAAAAGTGCGCAACCACCAACTGGCAATTAACACAAAACCAGCAACAACTGACCCTAAAAGACAAAACCGACTTAGCTCAAAAAGTGCTTAACACCTTAGGAATAAAAGAGTTTGCGCCGCATGTTATGTTGGTGGGCCACGCCAGCCATACAACTAATAACTTGCACAGCGCTGGCCTAGAATGTGGGGCCTGTGGAGGGCAAAGTGGCGAAGTTAATGTACGCGTGCTAGCAAACTTACTAAACGATACCCAAGTGCGCCAAGCGCTTAAAGAGCGAGGGCTAACACTGGCACAGAGCACGCAATTTATTGCCGCTATTCATAACACAACCACGGATGTCATCACCGCTTACGATACCGAGCTTAATGACAATCTAAAAAAATGGCTAACCGTTGCCACGCAAACCGCTCAGCAAGAACGTTTAATAAATATCGACCCACAGTTAGTTAATAAAACCGCAGATGAAATTAACCATGCTTATCATCAACGTGCCCGCGATTGGTCGCAAGTACGCCCAGAATGGGGGCTTGCTAATAACGCCGCCTTTATTGTTGCACCACGAGCATGGACTCGCAGTGTTAACTTACAAGGACGCTGCTTTTTACATGATTATGAATGGGAAAACGATAACGAATTTGCGGTATTAGAACTGCTCATGACCGCCCCCATGATAGTAACCCATTGGATCAATAGTCAATATAATGCCTCGGTTACCGACAACCATAAATACGGCAGTGGTAATAAAATACTCCACAATGCAGTTGGCGGTAATATTGGATTATTTGAAGGTAATGGCGGTGACCTTCGTATTGGCTTAGCCATGCAATCACTGCACAACGGGGATAAATGGATGCACGAACCGATTCGCCTTAATGTATATATTGCTGCACCGCAATCTGCAATCGCGGCAATTTATAACAAGCATACGATGGTGAAGGAGCTGATTGATAACCATTGGCTCACTCTCATTCGCTGGGGCGATGATAATACTCTCGAGCAGTTCGAAAATGGACATTTCTCAACTATTTCAGCCTCTAATGAACAAATATAAGCTATGCCAAAGATAGTCATTGCCACGAAACATAAAAAAGCACCTTTAGTGGCCCCTGCTCTAGAGCCACTTGGTTTTAAGGTATTCACTACTGATTTATTTGATACCGATACACTTGGGATGTTTAGTCACGAAGTACAACGTCATGGTAGTGCCAACACAGCGGCACTGACAAAAGCTCAGCGCGCATGTGAACTCACAGGCGAGCAATTTGGGCTTGGCAGTGAAGGCAGTTTTGGTGGTGGGCCGTATCCGGGTTTAATGAACTGGGACGAAGAAGTTATTTGTTTTTATGATAAACACAATAACAATGCTATTTATGGATATGCTGGCGGGCCATTTTCGCCGAGCAGCTTAACTATTAACAGTGAAACTAATGCTGAATCAATCGCTACTGCATGTCAGCACGCCACATTCACATAACGAAGTGGTACCGGGTAATGTAAAAGCGCATTATCAGCCTCATGCACCAGCCATGTTGGCTAATACTGAAGATTTCGCTAAAATTTTAAGTGAAGACTCTCAGGGTAAAAGTCACTATTTAATCTATTCGACTCAAGTGCAACAGCAATTATTAGCGAGCGACATTCCATCCGAACATATTACTAAGCTCAGTGCTTGCCCTGTTGAGTATGCTAAAAACATGTATAAAACGCTGCATTATATCGATAAGACAACACCGATGAATATTTATATCGAAAAGCCGCCAGTAAGCAGTAAGTGGGGGGCTGTGAATGACCGCCTTAGCCGTGCCACCACAGTATTTGCAGGATAAGTTAATTAACCGTTAGGTATTCAATAACAGTGGCTGCTGCCACTGGTTTATAAAAGTAATTCCCCTGAAAACGTTTACAGCCAATATCCACTAACATATCAAACTGTGCCTGTTCTTCCACGCCTTCAGCTATAATACTTAAGTTATGGCTGTTGGCAATGGCAATAATACTTTGCACCATACTATTTGATTTAGAGTCCACCAAAATATCATCTACAAAGCTTTTATCTATTTTCAGTTCATCTATGGGTAAGCGCCTTAATAAACTTAGTGATGAATAACCTGTACCAAAATCATCCATCGAGAAGCGTATCCCTCTAGATTTTAAGCTATTTATCGTATCAATCACATGCTCAATATTATCCATAAAGAGGGATTCTGTTATTTCTAAAATGATACGGTGTGGAGCTACATTGTGCGTCTCTAAACTGTGTAATAATGTAGGAATAAATACACTACTTTGAAATTGCATTACTGAAATGTTTATTGCCAATTCAAGAGGGGGATCGCTGTGTTGCTGCATTTTTGCAAACTCACCAATAGATCGCGCTAAAACAAAGTCACCAATTTTAAAAATTAAATCACTTTGTTCTGCAATAGCAATAAACTCAGCGGGAGATACCATACCAAGCTCATCATCCTGCCAACGAATAAGTGCTTCAATAGCATGAATTTTACCCTGCTCATTTACTTGGCACTGATGCACCATAAACAATGACTGCTCGTTTAACGCCATATTAAGCCGCTCTTCTACTTTTAAACGGCGCAAATAAGCTTGTTTAATATCTGCATGGTAATGGCACAGCCATTGCCCTGTATCTTTTGCCCATTGATTAGCCAAATGCGCACTGCGGACCAGCTTACTTTTGGTTATACCATGCTCTGGGTAGTTGGCCACACCAACACTCATATTTAAAGGACGTTCGGTATTTTTGGTTTCATATTGTTCAATAGAAGATGCTAATATTTGTTCAAAAGCGCGCCTATTTTGCTCATCCGCTAAATGCGGTGTAATAATGCAAAACTCATTACCACTGTTTCTAAAAACTAGGTATGGAGCTGCGAATGTAGCTTGCAACATTGCGGCATAGGCTTTAATTGCCTTATCGCCATACTCCATACCAAAGCGATTATTCATTGAGCGTAAATTGGTAATGTTTATGATTGCTAGACTAAAAGATGTGTCTTTTTTTTCTTCAAAGCTATCACGCAGTGCTTTTCGATTGGGTAACTTTGTTAAATCGTCGTTCCGAGAAAGGTAAAACAGTTCATCAACTCGTTTTTGCTCAGCACGAGCAATAAACCTAAAACCAAAATATAAGAGCGTACAAATTAGTAAATAGATTAAAAAGTACCAGCATACCTTCCAATAAAAGACGCTTTTTATTGGCTGCATTGCCCGATTTGAGAGTGTCCATAATTGATAGCGATTATCAAATTTTGCAGATGTTAAATAAGGCTTACCACCTACATGTGTATCAATAGTAAACACCTCTTCTGAGGATTTAAATATTTCTTTATCCTTGCCCGTTTGCTTTATCAAAGCATTATCAGATAACCCTAATGCCTGCTTAATTTTGGTTTTTGTATAGCTAGCTATATCTGCATCTTTTACGGAACTGTATTGAATAAAACCATCGATTTCTCTTGCTAGCATTATGTAATCGTCACTATTACTTTGCAAAATATTGAGGTATTTAGCGCCTCTTGATACCGCCATCCCTGCAGTCATTACGGCAATTACAGTGCCACTTTTGTCTCGTAATGACTTCCTTATCGGAATAACCCATTCTTGTAACGATTGATTAAAATAAGCTTGCCCTAACACCATCTTGTCTGAGCTAAGGGTTTGAGAAAAACTTTGGCGGGTTTTTTCATTTTCTTTCAGATTAATCATTGTTGAGGCATTTAAATTTGAGCTGTAGTAAATAATTTCCCCTTGGGGATTAAACAGTCCAAAGCCTAATAACACGGGGTTTTCTAGTAAAATATTGTCGAGAAGTTTAATTGTTGATGTTTTTTCGGTTAAGTTATTGTTTGAAAGGATGTCTCTGCCAATTAGATCCAGCATAAGCTCTTTATTTCTAAGGGTACTTTTAAGTGCTTGCGCAGAAAACTCGACACGGTTTTGGGAGCTTGTGCGGTATTCTTTTTCGATATTTCGCCATTCATAAGCCAACAAAACGCTTAATAGGACTAGACCGCCCAATAGCAAAAAACAAAAGAGTTTCCATAAATTATTTTTTATTAGTGCCATCTAATTTCTCACAGCCCGTTTGGTAGTGTGTTATGTATTCGGGCCCTTGAATGCACTTTATGGCTAGCTTGGTTTATTTTCAAGCTATTTATTGCAAAGTTGACAAAAATACATAAATAAATGCCCACTATTTAACATTAAAAATAAAATAAATTAACAATAAAGTTGATAAGTGTTTTATTTTATTGTTAAGACAAGGCTCGTATACGTTTGAACCCCGTAAACTGTATTTACGTTTATCGCAGAGATTATTGAGCGACTATTATAGTTTAGTTATTAAATATAATATTGATTTAAAACAATAGCTTTAGTTATAAACTGCAAGCCAAATTAACCCTTGCATCAAGCGCTTTAGTTTAGTCACAATTTTGCAATAATCATCAGTGATAATAGCTGCATTATTAGTCAACAAAGCTTTATAAGACCCTCATGAGCGAATCTATGGTGCAATTAACCTTTGCACTACCGTCATTTGAAGATCCTATGTCTGCGGCAATGAGCCACAGCATGGAATTTGAAACGCTATCGCAGGATGCTAACAGTCAGCATCAAATCACACTGCAATGCGTTTTACCTGAAGCGGCCCATGAAAGTGATATTATTTCACTAAGCGCAACTTTACCAAATGCACGAGCGGCTCAATACTACACAGAAAAAACACTCAATTTATCTGATTTAGAACAAAGGCGAGTCAACCTGACTTTGAGTCGAATAGCACATAGTCATGATTTTGTGATGCAAATGATTTTGCATGGTAAACACGGCACGTTAAAAAATAGTTTGCAGTTTGATATGCATATTAACCAATTTGGAAGTGGTTATACTGCACCTGCAACTTATTTAGCGCCGCCTAAGCCGCATCGGGTACGTCAGTATTTCGCTAATATGGGAACAGCTTTACTTTCGTTTTTTTAGTTATTGGCGCACAATTTTCTATTGATTTTATTACTCAATCAGCAAAGCTCACTTTACCCATAGTGATATCTAAAATACCTTGGTTGTTATTATTTAAGCTTTGACGTTGCCCTGCCAAACATTCATTTGCCAAAATAGCAAACAGCACGGCCTCTTTGGCATCAGGATTTACGCCTAAACTCTCGGTGTTTTTGAACGCCTTAATGTTTGGGCAATGTATTAGTAATTGCTCCATTAATAACGGATTATGAATACCTCCACCACTGGCATACACTACACAGTCTTGAGTATGTTGAGCACAGCCATTTAACGCCTTAGCAATCGTAGTGGCAGAAAGGGCATTTAAAGTCGCTAAAACATCTTCGTGATTTAGTCTTTGTGTCGTTGAATGCATTTGTGCCGCCCGTAAATAAGCTAAATTAAACACCTCAGGTCCGGTTGTTTTAGGCAGTGGTAATTTAAAAAACGCGTTATCTGTAAGCGCAGCAAGAAGCTTTGTATTCACTTTACCAGCTTTGGCAAGTTTAGCTCCCTCATCATAATGCAGCCCTTTAAAATAATGCTGTACATAAGCATCCATAATAGTATTGCCAGGGCCAATGTCAGAGCTAAAGACCGCTCCAGTATCGCCGTTTTTAGGTAAAAATGTTAAATTAGCAATGCCCCCCATGTTGAGTAAAATACGATTTTCATTTGGGCTGGCAAAAAACAAATAATCTCCATACACAGCTAATGGTGCGCCTTCACCACCAGCAGCAATATGCTTTTGCCTAAAGTCACCTACCGTGGTAATGCCTGTAGTAACCGCTATTTGATCACTGTCACCAACTTGTAGCGTGCCATTTTTAAAATCGTGGTGGTTATGTTGGGATTGCGGGCAGTGATAAATAGTTTGCCCGTGACTGGCTATTACATCAATGTCGGCTGGATTTACTTGCCACAGTGCTAAACACTGATTAACCATAGCACCATGGAGTTTACCTACCCACGGATGTAACAAAGTCAGCACTTCTAAATCGCATTCGCGCTTAGCAAACACCTGTTTTATTTTAGTTTTATACTCGTCGTTGTACTCAACCGTGGTGAATTTTAATACCTCTATTTGGGTATGCAAACCCGCTCCGGTTATTTTACATAGCGCCACATCTAAACCATCTAAAGAGGTACCACTCATTAGGCCAATAATTAATCGACTGGACTTTTGAGCGCTGTTATAAAGGGCGGCGATATGAGGATGCATAGTGACTCTGTGTAGGTACTTTTTACTATATTTTAAAAGAGTTTAAAGCAAAGTTATAGCTGTATACACTTTAATTTTAAAAAGATAGGTTCATTGTTTAAACGCCTAAAGCTTGCTAGGTTATTGGTTGATAATAATAAACTTATTTACCATATGATGATTTTACGTGAGTTCAAGCAACACGATACCTTTCAAATAGTAACCATTTTGAACGTTCAGCAAGTAGCACGCTATTTATCCTCTAAAATTCCATTTCCGTATAAGCAGGCAGATGCGAATTGGTGGGTAAACCAGGGAGCAAAATGTGGCATCATTAAAGCCATCGAAGTTGACGGTCTGTGCGTTGGGTGTACTGGTATTACCCTTGGTGAATTTGAGTATAGCCGCAGTGGCGAAAATAGGCTATTGGCTTAGTTAGCAATATTGGGGGCAAGGTATTATCACCCAAGCCATTCTAAAGAAGTGTTTAAAAGTACTAATTTAAACCGTATTTATGCGGCTGTATTTGCTGGTAATGCTGGCTCAATGAAGGCGTTGCTTAAAAGTGGCTTTAATACCGAGGCTATTTTAAAACAAGCAATTTATAAAAATGGTCACTATTTTGATAGCTATATATTTAGCATGCTAAAAACAGAGTAATTATTCTAATTAAATGTTGGCAAAGGTTGAATTAACCCCCTCTCGCCCAAAGATCGTGTATCAAGGTACAAATTTTATCTGCCTATCCGCGCATTATTGTTGAGCCGTGTATTGTTTTAAAGCTTAAACATTCGGTAATAGGTGGTTTTTTCAATTTATTTTGGAGATTTTTATGTCTACAACTAGCCGTCAATTTACTTTAGCCTCGCGCCCACATGGCGCCCCTACCAATGAAAACTTTGAATTTAAAAGCAAAGAGCTTCCATCGTTAAAAGAAGGCGAAGTACTGCTGCGTACAATTTACTTATCACTAGACCCCTACATGCGTGGTCGTATGAGCGATGCTAAGTCGTATGCCGACCCCGTCGAAATTGGTGATGTAATGGTTGGTGCAACGGTGTGCCAAGTAGAAACATCTAAAAACAATAAATTTAGCGAAGGCGAATGGGTATTAGCGTACACAGGTTGGCAAACTTACGCCATCTCAAATGGCGAGGGCTTAATGTCATTAGGTAAAGAGCCAACAAACCCTTCATACGCATTGGGAATTATGGGTATGCCTGGCTTTACCGCCTACATGGGTTTACTCGATATTGGCGCCCCTAAAGCAGGAGAAACCGTGGTCGTTGCTGCTGCAACAGGGCCTGTCGGTGCAACGGTTGGCCAAATTGCTAAAATTAAAGGCTGTAAAGTGGTTGGAGTTGCTGGTGGCAGCGAAAAATGTAGCTACGCAGTTGAAAAGCTAGGCTTTGATGCCTGTATTGACCACAAAGCCGATGACTTTGCACAGCAACTTGAAAAAGCGTGTGATAACGGCATAGATGTTTATTACGAAAATGTGGGCGGCAAAGTGTTTGACGCCGTATTACCCTTACTTAATACCGCAGCACGTGTACCGCTGTGTGGTTTAGTATCGCAGTATAACGCAACAAGCTTACCAGAGGGGCCTGACCGTATGGGTATGCTAATGGGGCAGTTGCTTACTAAACGTATTAAAATGCAAGGCTTTATAATTTTTGACGATTACGACCACCGCTACGACGAATTTGCACAAGACATGCAAAAATGGCTACGCGATGGCAAAGTACAATACCGCGAGCACATGGTAGAAGGTATAGAAAATACCATAAGCGCATTTAACGACATGCTTAGTGGTAAAAACTTTGGCAAGACCGTTGTTAAAATTAACGAGCCTCTTTAAATTTTACAAAGCGTTACTGCACATGCAGTAACGCCAACAAGGACTGACATGATTAAACTACACCATTTAAATAAATCGCGTTCTAAACGTATTATTTGGCTTTTAGAAGAGCTAGATGTTGATTACGAAATTGTTACCTATCAGCGCAATAAAGAAACCTTTTTAGCCCCTGACGAACTAAAAAAAGTGCACCAACTAGGTAAGTCGCCAGTGATTGAAGACGATGGCCTAATTGTTACTGAATCTGGCGCTATTACCGATTACCTTATTACTAAGTACGGTAACGGAAAATTTGCGCCAAAGGCTGGCACTGCTGAATATGTAGATTATCAACAATGGTTACACTTTGCAGAAAGCTCAGCAATTTTACCGCTTTTACTTAAAATGTTTGTGCAAAAAGATGGCGCTAAAACCCAGTTTTTAGAAGGCTATGCTGATGCTGAAACCGCTAAAGTGATTAGCTACTTTAACAGCCGTCTTGAAGGCAAACGTTATTTAGTGGGCGAAACCCTAACCGGTGCCGATTTTATGATGTCGTTTATTGTTGAAATCGTTAAAAATGCAGGCCAATTAGAGCACTTTAAAAATCTGGTTAAATACGATGAGCAATTACAATCTCATGAAAAATTTCACACCGCTAACGAGTTAGAAGCTAAATACGATTAATTAGCTTAAGTACAAAACACAGATAAACCAAAGGAGCTTTTTAAGCCTCTTTTTTTGTACGTATGTTTTTATTATGCCAATCCGCATAATTAAGTGATCTATTTTGAGGATGGATAAACGTGTTGATAGCAAGGCAAAAAATTCGCTATTTAGTTGTTCTAAATGAGAATTTTTTAACGCAAATAGTGGCACGTTTAACCCCTGAAAACGATTAAGTATTATTACGGATTGGTATTAAATACCCGCTAACTCTCGCTCAGTAATACACTCACCCGATGCCATTTCAAACTCGCGACACACTAATGGGCGGTTTTCGTAAATAGAGCACATTAGCGTGTTACGATCGAGTGCTTCGCACCAGCCATCATCAGCGCGTTTCATTACTTCACTGCCCCATTTATCATAGGCAATAAAATTAAATGGCACTCCAGTGTCGGTCACTATGCGTACTTCTAATTGGCAGCAACATGCTTGGCAATTAGCACAGGTTACGGGCTCTGGCGCTGAGTTTATATTTTTAACGGGAATAACGGTGTGCGGCATAGTGGCTTACTTTTTAGGATAAGCCACTAGGATACAGGAACTACGATCAATTGCACTGAAGTAATGTCGCTTTTATTTCGCTGTAGCGCTGCTGCTCGCACAGTGCAAAACCACTTAGTTGACGTACTTTATTACGCGCAAACAGTGGCACGCTCATTCCCGCTAAAAACCGGCATTGGGTTTCAATGCCCACATTGTGCACGCCTTTAGTTGCCATGTGGGCTAAAAACTCATTGACCTTTTGGCATATAAGCGCTGTATCAATCTTTGCAGGGGGAATTGAATATTCAAGCTTAACCGAATCCCCACGGCACACCGAGCAATGTCCACACTGCTGTGGCGCATTCACATCATCAAAATAACGGGCTAAGTTATAGCTTAAGCAAGATTGCAGCTCAAAAAAGCGCACCAAAGCAGCAATCCGTTTTATTTCCGCTTGCTCTTTATCGGTAAAATAATCGTGTAACTGCTGGGCAAGTGCGGGATTATTAATCACCTCGCTATGCACTTTGTACACGTGAGTAATACGTTTGGTTTCAAGGGTGATAAGGTTTTTTTCAGCTAAATAATCAAGCGCGGCTACCACACGTTTACGGTCAACCTGCGCGGCTTGCGTTAGGGAGTCAAAATTAAGTGTGCCCCATATTTTTTTAAAGTCGGTATGACTAAATATTTGTGTTAAAAAAGCTTGGCGCTGCTCATCAAACTGACTAAGTAACTCATTTTTATCAACCAAAAATTTATACTTAAAATCGGCATAATAGGCATACTGCGGCGTTATTGCGCCTTGCATTTCAAGCTGTACCAGCAAGGTTTTAAGGGCAAGCTGGCGAATATTACTCTCACTCGATAAGCTATATTCTTGCATTTCCCATTGCTGTTGAGCTTGGCGAATATCGTTAATCACATATTCAATACCGCTGAGCTCTGGGGTATCGCCGTAAATAAAGTTTTCTACTGTATTTAAGCCATCTAAGTTAGCCAGTGTGTAACAGTTCGATGGGTTGCCATCACGCCCTGCGCGGCCAATTTCTTGGCTGTAGTTTTCTATTGATTTAGGTAAATCGTAGTGAATTACAAAGCGTATGTCTGATTTATCAACCCCCATACCAAAGGCAATGGTAGCAACCACTACATTTATTTTGCCTGCCATAAAATCGTCTTGAATTTGCCCGCGTAGGGTGTCTTCAAGCCCTGCATGATACGCCACTGCTTGCAGGCCCTGCGCGCTGAGCATATTAGCCACTTGCTCAGCACTTTGCTGCAGCGTGACATACACAATACCGGGGCCGGTTTGCGCACGGACAATTTTAGTAAGCTCATTGTTTTTATCCGCCGTTTTAACACTCAGCACATTTAAATCTAAATTAGCGCGATAAAACCCCGTTTGCACAATACATTGTGGCTCAATAGCAAAGCGCTCGGCCATATCGCGTTTTACTTTTTTAGTGGCGGTAGCGGTTAATAGTAGCACTAACGGAATATTTAGCTCTTCACGGTAACGAGGTAGTTTTAGGTAATCGGGTCTAAAGTTATGCCCCCATTCAGATATACAATGCGCTTCGTCAACAACCAACATAGAAAGCGCCACTTGGCTTATAAACTCCCTAAAGCGTTCGTTTTTAAAGCGCTCAACCGACACCATTAACACTTTAACTTTACCACTTCGTACGTCGTTCATTACAGTGCTACTTTGCATTTGGTCTTGGCTTGAGTCGAGGCTGGCGGCATAGATGCCTTTGCTATTTAAAAAGCTAATTTGATCTTTCATCAAGGCCAATAACGGCGATACCACCAGCGTTAAATGCGGTAAATGTAACGCGGTGAGTTGATAGCACAACGACTTACCCGATCCTGTAGGAAATATTGCCAGTGATGATTGGCCATTTAGCAGCTGCTCTATGGTTTGTTGTTGCCCTGCTCTAAACTGATTAAAACCAAAATGTTGCTCAAGAGACTGAACTAGCGAGGTACTCATAAAAGCGTCCTTTTTATGTCGGTGCCCATAAATGCTGTAAATGCGCAGTAGATGAAATATTTGCATATCAGTATACATTAAATGACGTGATTTATTGCTGACATATCCTTTAATTAGGCGCACACTATAGCCCCATAAAAACGTGCTTTGCCAAAATAATTTTTTGATACCCAAGTCATTTTAAAAATCAACGTACAGAAATTGCTTCGGTATATTATTTTTAAGGGCATTGTCATGGATATAACCATACCAAAAATCGTCATCATCGGCGGTGGCGCTGGTGGGCTGGAGCTAGCAACTCAATTAGGGCACAAATTAGGAAAGAAGCAACACGCAAATATATTACTCATCGATAAAAATCGCACTCATATATGGAAACCGTTATTGCACGAGGTTGCAACTGGCTCTATTGATGCCGATTTAGATGGGGTTGTTTACTCCGCGCATGCTGCCAAACATCACTATAACTTTCAACTTGGTACCTTTTGCAATCTCGATAACAACAATAAAACCATCACCTTAAGCCCATTATTCGATGAATTAGGGCATCAAATTTTACCCAAACGCACCGTTCATTTCGACTACCTAGTTATTGCCATTGGCAGTGTGAGTAACGACTTTAATACGCCAGGCATTAAAGAGCATTGTTTTTACCTCGATTCAAACCAACAAGCAGAGCGCTTTCAACACGCGCTGCTGGATAACTTTACTCGCCTTCATCAAGACGACGACCCATTACACTCATTAAATATCGCCATTGTTGGCGGTGGAGCAACTGGGGTTGAGCTCTCGGCTGAGCTGTATCATGTTTCTGATTTACTAAAAATATACGGTTTAACCAATATGTCGGCTAAGCGTTTACATATTCATCTGATTGAAGCGGGTCCCAGGATTCTTCCGGCGCTGTCTGAGCGAATTGCCAGTTCGGCCAAGCGTGAGTTATTAAGATTAGGGGTTACCGTACGAGAAAACACCCAAGTTAAACAAGCAACCGAACATGGCTTTATCACCAATGATGATGAGCAAATAAATGCGGATATTATGGTGTGGGCGGCGGGCGTAAAAGCACCTGACTTTATTAAAGAGCTGGGTATTTTTGAGCTGACTCGTAATAACCAAATAAAAGTAAACGAGTACTTACAAAGCAACCTTGACCCACAAATATATGTGCTAGGTGATTGCTGCGCGTTTACGCAAGATGATGGTACGCAAGTGCCGCCACGCGCACAATCGGCACATCAAATGGCACAATGCGTTGAAAAAAACTTAATCGCCACATTACGTGAGCAGCCCCTTAAAAAATTCGAGTATAACGACCATGGCTCACTGGTTAATTTATCGCGCTACAGCACAGTAGGCAGCTTAATGGGTAACCTAACCAGTAATAGCTTTTTTATTGAAGGTAAAATTGCCCGCTTTATGTATATTTCATTATATAGAATGCATCAGCGCGCTATTCATGGCAGTGCCAAAACCTTTGCTTTGTGGATCAGCGAAAAAGTGCTGCGTGTTGTGCGTCCTAAAATGAAGCTGCACTAGCCAAAATTAAAGACAGTGGTAATTTAAATTACCACTGTCTTTAATTTTTAATATTAGCTATATAAAGTACACAAAAATTTTAAGGAAACAGCCTATGTCGGATAAAACGCTTATTTTTAATTTTGATGGTACCGGCAGTGAACCCCGAGACGCAGATCAGTTTAGTACAGAGCATTTTAAAGAAGACGCCAGTATTTCTAATATTTTAAAACTACACTTATTGCTCGGTGGTAAACTTGATGATTCTCCCACCACCCCATTTTCCAAACAGTTAAGTTTTTATTACCAAGGCATAGGCACTAAAGGTAGTCGTTTAAAACGAATTTTAAATCAAGCACTCGCCCCACGTTCAGACGATGTAGCCAGCATTTTAAATCAAGCTATTAATGATTTTAAACAGCATTATCAAAGCGGTGATACTGTGTTACTTACCGGTTTTAGCCGAGGCGCTGCATTAGCGCGGCGATTTGCAAAGTGCTTAGAGCCTCTCATACATGAAAAGGTGTATTTATGTGTGTTTGATACAGTGGCCTCAATTGGCATGTCAAAAGTGAGTAAAGCCACTTGGGGTGCAGAGCATGTTATTTTTGAAAATCACACCATTGCCAGTAATGTCTCTGAGGCGCTGCACTGTGTAGCGCTTGATGAAAAACGTCGCGCCTTTGAACCGACCTTAATGAACCAGCAAGCTAACATTACCGAGCTGTGGTTTGCAGGAGCCCATTCCGATGTGGGAGGCGGCTACTATCGCGATGGACTTGCCGATATTTGCTTGCGTTATGCACTTGAGTGGCTCATTGCTCAGCCACTGTCAGTTTCATTGCTAACCAGTCATGACATCGATTACGAAAACCTTTTACCTGAGAGTAACTTGGTTGCCCAAGACGATGTGACTGTTATTCCCGATCCCCTGGCGTTAAGTCATCAGCAAAATTACTTTTGGCTAAACCCATTTTTTAAACTTGTTGATAGGCAGTGCTGTGTATTAATTGACGATGAAATCAGCCACGCCGCCCCATTAATACATCACAGTGTTGCACAGCGAATTAATAAACTAACCAGCTATCGTCCCGAATCGTTAAAAAACTTACATTATAAAATGATTTACAGCGACGACAGCACGTTAAACTTTATGGGACTCAGTGCCCATATAATGCTAGGCAACCAAAATATGAGTTTACTTAGCATAAACCAAAGCCAAGATGTGATGGTATATGCCAGTGAAGCCTACAACGCCACCGGCTTAATGCTTGCCCAAGGTGCGACCTACCGTTTTACACCTTATCCTAATCAATATTGGTATGACGATGGTATAAAGTGCCCCCCTTCTGGATGGCATCGCGATAACGTGCAGCTCGGCGTTAAAGAAATCCCCATGGCATTACTTGAGCCATTTAGACGTTTAGCTACAGCGCAGTGGTTTAGTTTAATCGGCACGATTGGTCAAAGCGATGAACACGCCTTTGAAATTGCCGAAGGCGTTGAAATAACCATTAAAAAATCAGGAGAATTTTGCCCATTTGCTAATGATTTAAGTCGTTTTTATGGTGCGAATGCCGGTAGAATAAAACTTAAAGTAACGCGATTAAGCTGATAAATAGCCCAAATAATCAGTGCACTTTATACAGCAAAGTGCACTGAGCTAGGGATAGCTGGTGGAGGTTATTGCTTTTTCATTTTATGGCCTTTCACGGCATAAAATAATATGAATAGATAACAAGGTAACAACACCGAGTAGCCTATTTGTAACGAGGTAAAGCCACTCAGTGGCCCCCATAATTAAAAGCGCAGAACCAGTACTAGTAAGTTTACCCAATCCTGATAACGCTAGTGGGAACACCGCAGGCCAAACAATCGCGTTTGCTAAGCCTAAAAAGGCAATCATCAGTAAAACATCAGGCAAATTAGCGCCGCCTAAAGGCACCAATGACCGCGATATTATTAAACTATACACACCAGAACTGGTTGTCAGAGATTCAACAGCCCCTCCTATAGTTTTATAATTAATTAGCTGGCATGCGCTGCAAGTCCCCCCTTCAGCGCTTAAAGCATTAAAAGCGGCCTAATTTTTGAACGCATAGTCTGTACCACTGAGTTTATTAACAATAAAACGGCACATGTTGTAAATTTTACACTTAGGGTCTGTTGATCTTTCAAGGTTATATAACTCAGTTAACCTCTCTAATACCAATTCGCTTAATTAACTGAGCTATTTTGAGGGAGGAAAATCGTGTCGATAGCAAGGCAAAAAATTTCGTTATTGAGTTGTTCTAAATGAGACGTTTTTAACGTCTGTTAGCGTCTGTTCTACCCCCTCAAAATGATTAAGTATTATTGCAAATTGGTATAAATATACAGGAGTAAAATATGGCCAAGTCAGCCCAATTGTATAGAATGGCAACCGATGAACATATTTGCCCATTTGGTTTAAAATCTAAAGATTTACTTGAACGTCAAGGCGTTGAAGTAGACGATCATTTACTCACCTCAAGAGCCGATACCGATACCTTCAAACAAAAATACGGTGTAAAAACAACACCACAAACATTTATAGATGATGAGCGTATCGGTGGTTATGATGAACTCAGAGAATACTTTAATAAATCCCCTGCAGGCCAACAAGGCACAACGTATACGCCAGTCATTGCTATTTTCGCGGTTACCTTGTTGCTAAGTTTAGCCTTTTCGTTGAGCGGTGCAGGATTAAGCATGTATACGCTTGAGTTATTTGTTGCGTTAACCATGGCGGTACTTGCCATTCAAAAGCTGCAAGATTTAAACAGTTTTTCGAATTCCTTTATCACTTACGATTTACTCGCCATGAAAGTGATCCCCTATGCCTATGTTTACCCATTTTTAGAAGCTTTTGTTGGCGTGGCCATGATTGCAGCACTTCCAGTTTACTTGGTTGCACCTATCTCTTTGTTTATTGGTAGTGTCGGGGCAATATCCGTGATTAAAGCCGTGTATATAGACAAACGCGAACTTAAATGTGCCTGTGTTGGCGGCGATAGCAATGTACCGCTTGGCTTTATCTCACTAACCGAAAACCTATTTATGATAGCAGCCGGTATTTGGATGCTAGTTAAATAATAAAAAGGCGCGATAGGTTTAAAACCTACCGCGCCCTTCATGTTTTGATAGCGGGCTACGAGCTAAGAGCTACGGGAGAAGCATTCCTGTTTTTATATTTTCTCATTAACCCTCACTCACTTCTCTGTGTTCAAATAGGGTTTAGTAAATTATTCACAAAGAGGACAAAGAGACGCTGCGCTAAAAGAGCAGGCTAAAGGCGCTAGGTTGTGTTCGCTGCTCGTCACTCGTAGCCCGAAGCCCGCTGTCTTCTCTGTGTTCAAATAGGTTTTAATAAAACTTTTACAAAAAGGTTATGAGACGCAGCGCTGAAAGAAAAGGCTAAAGGCGCTAGGTTGTGTTCGCTGCTCGTCACTCGTAGCCCGAAGCCCAAAGCCCAAAGCCCGCCTTATTTCAGCAAACACTTAGCCAACTCGCGACAAAAGCCCTATTTGATCGGTGCTATTTAAGCCGCGATTAAATAGGACTCTTGTCCTGCATGTTTGTTACTGCGTTTAAACGAGCCTTTGCCTTTTTTGGCTTTAACCACTTGCGGTTTAAATACTTTAGAGGTTACCAGTGCTGCCAATGCGTTGTGTTTTATCACGCCGCGCCCAGTGTCTACTGCGGATTTGTTAACCGCTTTTGCTTTGCTTTTTTTCGCCATTTATTTTTTCCTATTAATAAAATGAGTATAACGAGGGATACATACCCCACCATGTTATTGATGGCGATTGTATGCTTAATTTTCAAGCATGCAATCATTTTTAATGCTGTTTTAAATAACCTGAACTTTGGTTAAGAGATTTACTAACGTATTGAATCAAAATTGATATTTATATTTATTTTCTCTAGCCAGAGATTTCCAGTGAAAACAAGGCGAAATTACGCGTCAATAGCTCGCCTATTGCAAGTAAATTCAACGTAGTTAGCGCTGTAAATAGCTGCTTGAGATAGATTTATTATCCAGAGTTCAGGTTAAATATATTTTAGCCATAAAAAAAGCGCCGTTTATAACGGCGCCTATTTAGCTTACAAAATTAAAAACTAAAGCTTACTTTTGCGTAGTAAGTGCGACCATCAAAGCCGTAGGGTACGGCACGTAACGGGTATTTAAATGCCCCATTTGAAATAGCGTTTAATACTTCATCATCGCCTAATTCATCCGGTGTTTCATCAAATACATTGTCTGCACCTACCGATAACGCAAACATATCGTTAATTTGATAACTTACATTTAAATCCACTAATACGGCTGATTCTACCGTACTGGTTGCTTTAAATGAGCCATCTGTTGCAAGTTCAATATGGTCATTACCAAAGTACTTCACATCGGTTTCGCCAAAGTAATTAAAGCGGATCATTGAGCTATACGCGTCACGCTCATAATCAAACGTTAGCGTTGCACGTTCGCCCGGCTGCCCATCAGTTAAAAAACTACTTTGAATATCATCAAGTGCTACATTTTCAGGAATACCCGGTGCTGCATTAACACTGTCAATTTTAGTTTCATTTAAATTACCAGCAAACGTAGCAGAGAAATTACCGCCATATAAATCGGTACGGTAGGACGTAATAATGTCAACACCCTGCGTTGTTGAATTCACTGAGTTTGAAAAATAGTTCGCTTGTACTGCACCCGTTGCCTGTAGCGCGGCAACTGCATCAGGACTAAATGCCACATCATCAGCTGATAACAAGCTGCCCAGTGTAATACGGTCTTCAATTTCTACACGGTAAAAATCCACAGTTAACGATAAATCGCTCGTTACATCATAAACAAAGCCTGCACTGTAGTTCGTTGATGTTTCAAGCTTTAAGTTATCAACGCCTAATGCAGCTGGAAAGGCAGAGCCTGTTGTTGCTGTAAACGACTGGCTTAACGTGCCGTCAGAACCTAAGTTAGTGGTAAACGCAGTGTAACCGCTTTGCTGTAATGATGGCGCTCTAAAACCTGTTGATAACGCACCACGTACCGCAAAATCATCGTTAAATTCATAACGCGTGGCTACTTTACCAATTATGTCGTCACCCGCATTAGAGAAATCTTCGTAACGAAGTGCTCCGCTAACATTCCACGCATCGGTAACCATGGTTTCTGCGTCAATATAAACGGCGTAGCTATCGCGATCACTTTTATTTGATGCTTCAGGGCGAAGGCCGTTGTAGGCTTGAAAACCACATTGTGCAAATTGATTCGGATCGTTCACTGATGGGTATGAAGTATCTGTGTTAGCAGCGCCACACGCGTATGAGGCTTCTTCACCGGGTACAATTTCATAGTTTTCTTTACGGTATTCAGCACCAATTGACACGTATACAGGCTCACTGCGGCCAATATCAACAATCCCGTTCACATCCGCGTTGAATGTTGTTTGGTCAAACCTAAAGCCACCCGAATACCCCTCAGTTGGTCCTGCATTTGCAGCAATATCGGCATCACTTGCACCTGGGTTATTAAATAAATACTCAGCAGCATAAGAGGCATTTAATGTATTGCGTGATGTAAAGTCGTATTGGTTTTCACCATATACCGCCGATACATCGTAATTCCAATCAGGGTTAATATCGCCTCTAAAACCAATTGAAACAGAGATATCCTGTGCTTCATTGTCTATTTGCGGTAAAAATCCATCGCTATAGACTTGAATTACGTTTTTAGATGCTTCATTAAAGTTACGATAAAAGCCGTTACCTAGTGCAGTACGCTCGGAGTAACCACCAAATGAATAAAGCTCACCCTCACTTATTGGCAATGTCATATTGTAAAATACCGAAGTAAATTCACTCTCTGCATTACCTTGTCCCCAACGAACTTCGTCCGATAAAGTACCTGGTGCGACATTAAGCGAACCTCCAGTATCTCGCTCGGCACGATTGGTTTTATCTGCATCGCGGTACTCAAGCGATAAATTAATAAAACCACCTTCGTTGCCTAGTTCAAAACCACGATTTAAACCTGCAGAAATTGTTTCCCCATCGCCTTCTGCCGTTTCACCGTATTGCACATAACCTGTGGTTAAATCTGTTGAGTTATTAAGTGATAAATTGATAACCCCCGCAATCGCATCTGAGCCGTACTGCGCCGCCGCACCATCACGTAAAACCTCAACCCCTTTTAAGGCAATAAGCGGGATCGCATTCATATCAGTCCCCGCAGAGCCACCGCCCACGGTACTAGTTAAACCAAAAATAGATTGATTATGGCGGCGCTTACCGTTGACTAAAACCAGCGTTTGATCTGGCTGTAAACCGCGTAATGTTGCTGGGCGAAATAAATCGGAACCGTCAGAAACTTGTGTACGAGAAAAGTTAAACGATGGCGCTGTCGCTTGCAAGCTTTGCCCAAGCTCGGTAAAGCCGCCTTTGTTTAAATCATCCGCGTCAATTAAATCAATAGGTGATGACGACTCTGTTGCTGTTCGGTTAGAAACTCGCGACCCTAACACAGATATTTGCTCGATATTCTTTTCAGCTTGAGCAGGCGCTTCTTGTGCATTAACCACACTTGGTGCACTGAAAGCAAAAGCAACCGCTACTGCCAAGGTGTTTAAACGATATGTTGACATAATGATGACCCTGTTTTGTGTATTCTTATAATGTGTGTGGGGTATATTCCTGCACCCCATTGCTAACATCCTAGCAACATACACAAACAAAAAGAAACAGAAATTTGATAAAATTAGCATAAGAATGCAAATAGCTTTAAAAACAGGAAAATAACACCTATAAAAGCTCAAAATACAACCAAAGTTGCAATTTAATATCACACCTCCCAAAGTTAATACAATGTTAATATTGAGATTTTATGCATAATTAACCTCAGATCTGCATAAGAATTAAAGCCGAGTCACTTTTATACTCGGCTTTTTAGTCTGAAAAGTATAGGCTATTAATCCAGCCATTAAATTAACCATAAATGAGATGCCGCTGCGGTGCCTTGTGTGGTCTATTTGAGCCATATTTTTCAGCTGGTCGAACACTGTTTCAATGATGAAACGCGTTGATAACATCGCTCTATCCCAAGATGATATTGGCTGACGTTTCATATTACATCGTTGACCTGTAATAAAATCAATCCCTTGCTCAGCAAGTTCCGCTTTTAGGTTTGCAGATACATAACCTTTATCTGCGTATAAACTACCTGTAACCTTATCGACCATATCTAATACTGGCTGTCTATCATCAACATTCCCAGCTGTCACTTTTATAGCTAATAACCCCCTTCATCATTCATGATGAGATGAAGTTTAAAGCCATAAAACCAGCCCATTGGTGCTATGGTGTTTAGTGTTGCTCGTAACTATTGGGGAGAGTTACGAGCAAAGTGAGCCGTTACTTACAACAAAACAACGCCATCAATTTGCACTCAATAGTATTAAATCAAACAGTGGCAGCTTATATCATCCGCGTATTGTCGATGCACTTGAAGCCAGCCACGCTAAACTCATCGCCTCTGACAGCTCTATTGGTTCAATAAAGGTGATGAGCGCACAAGAACTCAAAGAAAATATGACATTGGCAAACTCACTGCACAGCCATACAGGTATTATGCTTTTGCCTAAGGACATATTTTCAATACGAAATCGATTGTTAAGCTACAACAACTCGAAGCCAAAAAGCCAACTCCGTTTAGAATTATGGTTAAAACGGCTAAATGATTGATCTAAAATACTCTTTTATTCGTTATACTAAGCCATAATAGTTACTTTCAAATATATTGCTTGAAGGAGCACACAGTGTCGCGATTTTCTGCCGTTACCGATAATCCCCACGACGGGCGTTTTAACCAAAAAACAGGTATTTTATTAACCAACTTAGGTAGCCCCGATGCCCCCACAGCAAGCGCGTTACGTGTTTACTTACGTGAGTTTTTGTCAGATCCGCGTATTGTAGAAATACCACGTATAGTGTGGATGATAATTCTCCATGGCATCATTTTGCGTATTCGCCCAAAACGCTCAGCTAAATTGTATAAAAGCATATGGACCGAAAATGGCTCGCCACTGACCCACATTACACGCCAACAAAGCATTAAATTAAATGCCTTATTAAAACAGCACGGCTATACCAACACCGAAGTGGTTATGGCGATGCGCTATGGTAATCCATCAATCGAAGCGGGCCTTGAAGAGCTCAGAGATAAAGGCTTAACCCGTATTATTGTGTTACCACTTTACCCACAATATTCAAGTCCAACCACAGGCTCAACATTTGATGCCGTGGCAAATGTATTAAAAAAATGGCGCTGGGTGCCAGAGCTACACTTTGTAAATGGGTATCACAAAAACCTAACCTACCTAGAGTCGCTTGCTAACAGCATTAGCGAAGATTTAGAAAAACACGGCATGCCACAAAAAATGGTGTTTTCATATCATGGTATGCCTAAACAGTTTTTAGATAATGGCGACCCCTATTACTGCCTATGCCAACAAACCACGCGTTTAGTGGTAGAAAAGCTAGGCCTAGATAAAGACAAAGTGATCACTACTTTCCAAAGCCGTTTTGGTAAAGCTGAATGGTTAAAACCTTACACAGATGCAACTCTTGAGAGCTTACCTAGCAAAGGAATTAAAGATGTGGCTATTATCAGCCCTGCCTTTAGCGCCGACTGCCTAGAAACACTTGAAGAATTAGAAGGTGAAAACCGAGAGATTTTTGAAGAAGCCGGCGGCGAAAAATACCGTTATATAGCAGCGCTTAACGACCGTGACGATCACATAGACGCTATGTTTGATGTGTTAAAGCCAATGCTTTAAGGCAGCAAAGAGCAGCGGTTAGGTTTTAGCTGTCAGCGATCAGAAAAAGATTAGCCAAGTACGGTGTTCGACTGTAGGTGTGAGTTTACCTCGCGCGCACAGTACCAAACCCGTTGCTCGACACCTGTTCCCCGCACCTAACACCTAAAATCTGCTCTTAGCGCTTACGTGTCACCATTAACGTGAGTGCTCCTGCTATTATCCCCCAGCATGCAGAGCCAACTGACCATAATGTTAAATCAGAAGCCGTAACTAAAAAGGTAATAATGGCCGCCTCTGTATATTCAGGACTGTGCAAAGACTGCTGCAAACTATTAGCGATGGTGCCAAACAAAGCAATACCCGCTAACGCCAATACCAGTAATTGCGGCAGGCTTGCTACAATCGCCACTAGCATTGCAGCACACAGCGCCATAATAATGTAAAACACCCCACCAGCAATACTCGCCCAATAGCGCTTATCAGGGTTTTTATCGGCCTCTTCGCTCATACAAATAGCAGCCGTAATGGCCGCTAAATTAATTGAATAAGTGCCAAATGGCGCGGTTACTAAATTTATCAACCCGGTCACAGTTAATGACGATGATATTGGCGCTTTATAGTTATGTGCTTTTAAAATAGCGAAACCGGGTAAGTTTTGTGAAGTCATAGTGACTATATACAAAGGAATACTAATACTTATAAATGCCTGCAAATTAAAGCTTGGTGCAATATAAGCAAAGCTGCTTGCCTGCCACTGCACGGTGCTGGTATCGATATTTCCCATATACCAGGCTAAAAATATACCCGCTAACAATACACTTAGCATTGCAAAACGAGCAAAAAAGCGCTTGCCAATAAAGTACACCACCACCATTAAACCAATCACCAATGGCATGTCGTTCATAAAATTAAATACATCAATACCAAATGTGACTAATACCCCCGCTAACATAGCACAGGCCAGTTCACTGGGAATACGGTTCATGATTTTTTCAAACCAACCGGTAATGCCAGACACCAGCACCAATAAGGCTGATAGCATAAATGCGCCTATCGCTTCATGTAAGTTGTAGCCCTGGGCACTTGAGATCAGTAATGCTGCACCGGTGGTCGACCATGCAATTAAAATGGGCACCTTATAATAAAACGACAGCACAATAGAGGTACCGCCCATTACTAGCCCCAGCATTAATATCCAGCTTGCCACAAGTTCAGGTGTACCACCTAAGGTGATCACCACTTGATAAATCAATGCAATAGAACTTGAAAAACCAATAATGACCGCAACAAGTCCTGCCATAATTCGACTAAGTAACTGATCAGTCCCTGCCATAATTCCCTCTTTTAATAGGTGTTTAACGATACAACATACTTTGCCTATTTATACTTTGCAATTAGCCCTTTGAATAATGAAAAATGAGCACGTTACTAAAAAATTTTATTGGTCAATTTTACTTGTCAAAATCGGTGTGATTTAAAAAACATGCACGTACCCAAAAACATGCCACAGGGTGCGCCATTACTACAAAAAAACCATCCTATTAAACCCAAAAAAATACCTAAAAAGGTAAAGCAAATACTTACAATAAGTTATAAAAAAGCAATTACCACCTTATGGTTGCAATTTAAATTTGATCTAATTCTTTTTTAAGATAAAAATTAACAATTACTAGCATGGGTTGGTCAAGGTACGAATGGCAATTTATACAGCTCAATGAGCAACCGTATGTATTCAATAACAGCCGTTGATTGTGGAGCAACAACGTTCGTACATGAACTGGGTCATAACCAAGGTTTAGCGCATTCTCTTAAGCAAGGCGATACAAGCGGTGGCGTATATGTTGATGGCATGGGCCACGGTGTACAAAATGAATTTGCCAGTATTATGGCCTCCCCACATGTGTTTGGTAGTGCAACTCAGTACGATTATTTCTCAAACCCAAATTGAAGCGTAAACGGCATTCCATTTGGTGTGACCAACCAAGCATATGCTATTCGTACTGTAACCGATACAAAAATAAGTATTGCTAACTTTAAATAAGTAACGCAAACAGTAACTAAAGTGAGCCTACAGCCTACTTTTTAATTATTTCCCCTTAGAGCGTATTTGCGCTCTTTTTTTATTTAATTTAAACATTAACAAAATTTAATGTTACGTCCACCTTTACAATATTTGGTAATAAGTACACTTACCCTATATAAATAACTAGGAGTAAGCTATGAATAATTCACTAATTAAAAGTACTGTTAAACTCATTTCTTTATCTGCAATTTCACTTGCGTTGTGTGCATGTGGCAGCAGCTCATCAAGTAATAAAACCAATGTCATTTCTAAGGTTAATAACTTTCCAAGCGTTATTATTGGCCAAGTATCTGAAGTCACAAGTAATGCAATTACCATAAACAGCCACACAGTGCCTGCAAGCTCTGCCAAGGTAGAGCTAGATGGCAACAACGCCAGCCTTTCAGACATAAAAGTAGGTATGTACATTGAAGTAGAAACCAACGGCTCGCAAGCAACTGAAATAGAATACGATCCGCTATTAAAAGGCCCAGTGTATATTGATGGCGATACCCTAAGCATTGCAGGCATTACTTTAAATAATGCTCAAAACACAAACTTTAGCCAAGGTGAATTACTTGAAGTAAGCGGATACATCGACTCAACGAATAGCATTGCAGTGACTTACCAAGCAGTAATTAGTAACAGTCAAGAAGAACTTGAATTACTAGGAAATATAAGTAATTTAAACACACAATCTGGCACTTTTAATTTAGGTAACCTACTCATTAACTACCAACAAGCCGAGGTAGAAGGTGCGTTAAATAACGGCCAGTTTGTAGAGGTAGAAGGTGTTTTAAATGAAGGGCATATTATTGCAACAGAGGTAGATGCCGAGCAAAACCTTAATTTTAATGATGACACGCAAACAGAGCTTGAAGGCGTAATCACCTTTGTAAATAACGATGAAACACTAATAACTATCAACTCAAAATGGCAAGTTGCTATTAATGATCAAACTCAATTTGAAGATGGCACAGCCACTAATTTAATCACCGGCCAATGGGTTGAAGTAGACGCTCAGTGGCAACAAAATAACAACCAATTGTTAGCCACAAATATTGAATTTGACAGTAGTAACACCGAGTCTACCGTAACAAATTATACGTTTTCAGTATCAGGGCAGGTGTCGGTTAGCGACAACATCGCTACTATAAATGGCAATAACTTTACGCTTACTAATCAAACACGTTACGAAGATGGCTTAACTGCACAAACTCTAAACGGGCAATGGTTGGAGCTTGAAGGCACTTACAACAACAGCCAAGCTCTTATTACTGAGGCCGAAATTGAAGAAAACACCAGCACGCTACACTTAAAAGGCAATGTTACATTAAATACAAATAACCAAGCTGAAATATGGGGCTACATAAGTGAAGATAGCTCTCTATCGCAATTTACAAACCAATACGTAGAACTTGAGTGCCAGTGGGTAAACACTAACCAAGTAAGAGTCTGCGTACTAGACGATTAAATACAATAAGTTATATTTGACTTTGCAAAGGGCCTGTTTGCCTTTCGCGGTAACATGCCCTACTAAAGTTAAACATGTCCTTAAGTTTATTTGATAAACTAATTTGCATTAAAATAACGTTCAAGCCACAAGAGCCTATTTATGAAATATATTTTATTAAGCGCGACCCTTTTTGTTAGCGCATTTTGCCAAGCAAGTAACCCTGCCATATTTAATAAGCTTAATACAGCTAAAGATCCTTCGGCTCAAAGCATTTTAAATAAAATAGAAACCAAGTATGCCAATCAAGGTGTAATTGTGGAATTTGAACTTGAGTTTGAAAAAGGCATTACAGTTTACGAAGTGACTTTATTTGATGAGCAAAATAAACGCTTTATTGAGTTAATCGTTAACGCACAAGGTAAAGTAATTGAACAAGAATACGAACAGCCAGAACTTGACGAAGAAGACGAAGTAGCCGCAGCCAAGATAATGAAGCAAAAAAACTACCGCATGCATCAACTGGTAAAATCAATAAGCCCAGCCCCACCATATTACTTATTAGAGTCGCAATTAGAGCAAGATACTGGCATAACCTATCTAGTTGCTACATTTATTACAGAAAAAGGCAGACACAAAAAAGCCATTGATTTAGCCACAGGTAAAAACTTACCTCTGCTGCAATGGGGTAATTAATGAAGCTGCTTTTAGTCGAAGATGATAAACAAAATCGCGAATTTTTATATAAAGCATTTAACGAACAAGGCTACACTGTAGATACTGCAGCCGACGGCCAACAAGCATTGCTTATGGCTACCTGCGAAGAACACGACATAATAATACTTGACCGTATGTTACCAAAACTCGATGGACTACAAGTACTAGCAGCACTTAGAGCAACCGGTAAAAACACTCCCGTACTTATACTTTCAGCACTTGATAAAGTAGATGAAAGAGTTACAGGTTTAAAAGCCGGTGGAGATGATTACCTTACCAAACCTTTTGCGTTTTCTGAGCTTGCAATAAGAGTAGAAAAACTCATAAAACGTCCTTCGCAATCCACGCAAAAAACAACCACCGTAGAATTTGAAAATGTAAGCCTAGATTTTCGCCACTACAAAGCTCAAATAAACGGAAAACCGCTAAACTTACAACCAAAAGAATTTAAGTTATTACACTTTTTGTTAGAGCATCAAAGTAAATTAGTTACTCGTACCTTATTGTTTGAATCAGTGTGGGAATACCATTTTGACCCAGGCACCAACGTAATTGATGTACATATTGCTAGGCTTCGTAAAAAACTTTTACAGCATAACGCCCATGTAAACATTGAAACTATACGAGGTGTAGGCTACCGCTTACAAAAAGCGCACGCCAATGAATAACAAGCATTCATTATGGTGGCAATTTAACCCACGGGTAAGCTCGGTTTGGCGCTTAACCCTCGCCTTTGCGACCATTACCTCTGTGGTATTGGTTTTATGTATTGTGCTTATTTATCAGTTATTACTTGGAGAGCAAACACGCCAAGTAGAAAGGCAGTTAAACGCTGAGCAAGTGCGTATAGAGGGGCTAGCTAATAAATTTGATAAAGCCTCGTTTTTTAAGCAACTTAATGTTTTTAGAAACGAAGGCGATATTTTAATTTTTTGGCAAAACGACGAAACTCAAAGCCAAGGGTTGAGTTTTTTCCCAAGCGATATACCTAAACTACCAAAAACCGTTGAGTTTCCAGTACTCGATACGCAGCGCGGCCAAATACGCTTATTAACCACAGGCATAGTAAAAACAAAACACGGCAAAGTAGTTATTGCTACAGCTACTGAGCATTTAAGTCGCTTAATTACAGAGTTTAAAACCATTGCTACATGGGCGTGTTTACTTAGTTTAGTACTCACATGTGTATTTGGTTATATATTTGCTAGACAACATTTACGCCGCGTAAATTATTTTAATAACGTGGCCGAGCAAGTACAAAAAGGCGATTTATCGGCACGAGTAGTGCATAAACAAAAAGGTGATGAATTTGTTACTTTAGCCAAGCATATCAATACCATGCTACAAAGCATTGAAGAAAACTTTGCTTTAGTACAAGGGATTACCGACAACATTGCCCACGATTTAAAAAACCCGCTAACCCGCTTGCGTTTACATTTAGAAAAGGAAGCCATTAAGCAGCCAAGCCTAGGCATAGCAATAGAGCAATTAGAAAGCGTATTACATACCTTTGATGCCATGCTAAAGCTAACACGTTTAGAACATGGGCAATTTCCACTAAAATTAGAGCCCGTTAATGGCTTTACTTTAATGAGCGACATAATAGATATTCTTGAACCCACAGCAGAGCAAAACCAGCAGCACATAATACTGCATAAAAACCACGATCTTATTTTTGAAGGAGACAAAAACTTACTGTTTCAAGCATGTTATAACTTGCTACAAAACGCCATTAAATATGCAGGTAACCACGCTAAAATTACAATAACGCTTTCTAAAAGCAGTATAAAAATTAGCGATAACGGTAAAGGGGTAAATAAACAACAGCTAAGCCAGTTAACCAAACGCTTTTACAGAAGCGACCTTGCAAGGCAAAAAGACGGCTTTGGATTAGGCCTTGCCACTGTAAAAGCTATTTGCGATCGTCACCACTTTACACTTACCCTGCAAAGTGATGAAAACGGATTTAGCAGCACTATTAGTCATTAACAAATGGAGTAAGTTAAAAGCCTAAAAGTGCGCAGCTAATTAATGCACTGCTATTTTTTTATTTAATAGCAGGCATTAACGCTTTGCCATCGCTATCCACTTTACTCATTAGCTTTAAACCCATCACCTTAGCAAGCACAGGGTAAATATCTAAATTATTCACTCGTTCAATGCTCACCCCTTTTTTAAACGCCGGTCCGATAGCAATAAATGTTGCTGCCATATCATCGGTATAGGCATAGCCATGCGTTCCTAAGTACGGCACTTTCGCACTATTGCTAAATACCGCAGGCGCTGTCGTTTGTACTACAATATCGCCCACACGAGTGCCTTTATTATAGTGATATCCTGCAAGCTGCTCCTCTGTTAGTACCGTGTAGCGTCCTTTTGCTGCATGGTGTAAACGGGCTTTATAAGCCTCAACATCTGCATTTTTAGCATCGCTTTTAGTATAAATAAGTAAACGAGGACCGGTATTAACAATCATAAAGTTATCATCTTTAGGTAAGCTGCTCACAACAATGCTCTGCTCAGGCTCAACTTGTGCCATACCATGATCAGACACAATCACCAGATTTACCTCTTGCTCTAACTTACTCAAGCGGGTTTTTAATTGCCCCATCAGCGCATCTAGCTGTTTAACGGCATCACGCGTTTGCACCGCATCGGGGCCATATTCATGCCCCATGCTATCCACTAGCGAAAAATAACTCGCCACAAAACGTGGGCGCTGTGCTTTAGGTAAGCTTAACCATTGAATGATTTGATCAATTCGGTCTTGGTAGTCACCTTGTTTAGAGTAGTGAAAATAATAGTCAGGCGTCATACCATTAAAGCGCGCATCCGACTCAGGCCAAAAGTATACCGCCGATTTAAGCCCATGCATTTTAACTAAATTCCACAGTGGTGTGCCGCGTACCCAGGTACTGTCTTTTTGTCCTTTCCCCATGCTGTAGCACTCATTATTGCGCGCTTTGTCACAAAACTTATTATCTACAATGCCATGGTGAACAGGCAATAAACCGGTGATCACCGAAATATGATTTGGAAACGTTTTAGTAGGATAAACAGGCTGCATTTTTTGCGCTCTTACGCCTTGCTCACCCATTGCTTTTAAATTAGGCGCACCGTGCTTTTCAATGTAATCCCAACGCAAGCCATCAATAGAGATCATAACAACCGTTTGCTCTTTAGCGGCAAACGCACTATTCACACCCAATAAAAGGCAAAAACACATTACCTTAGTGATCCACAACTTCATTTTAAATACCTAGATGTATGTTAATTTTATAAAAAATCATACTAAAGCAAGTTGTTACTTTATGATACATGTTGATAAATTAAAGCAAACTATTAAAAATAAATAATCGTGCGTTTAATAAGTGCTTAATTCACATAAAAAAGGATTACCATGATCAACTTCAGTAGCAAAGTAACCCCTGCACGTATGCAGCGCACCACTGCCAATTTACAAATGGCGCTTGAGAGCGATCGTGGCCGAATTATTAATAGTGCAGCCATTCGTCGGCTGCAGCAAAAAACCCAAGTATTTCCGCTGGAGCGCAACGCGGCTGTGCGTTCGCGCCTGACCCACTCATTAGAAGTTCAGCAAGTTGGCCGCTTTATTGTGCAGCGCATTTTTGCCAATTTAAATTACCAGCAACAAAAAGAATATGGTTTGTCGGGTTTAGAGCGCCCACTAGAAACCCTAGTAGAAATGGCCTGCCTAATGCACGATATAGGTAACCCGCCGTTTGGTCACTTTGGCGAAGCGGCTATTAATAATTGGTTTAATGCTAATTTAGCCAGCATTACGCCTGAGCGTTGCCAAACCACAAACAGCAGCATTGGCGTTATTTTTAAACATTTAGCCCAAGATATTTGCAACTTTGAAGGCAACGCTCAAGGCATACGCATTATTCACTCTTTGCTGAGCCTAAATTTAACCTATAGCCAAACTGCCGCTATTTTAAAGTACACCCGTCCAGCAAGTTTAGCGAAGCAAGATATTCCTCAAAATAAAAACTACATTATGAAAAAAGTGGGGTATTACTACAGTGAAAAAAGCTTTATTGAAGCACTGCAAACTGAGCTGAAAATGGAGCCCTATTGCCGTCACCCTGCCAGTTATATTATGGAAGCCGCTGACGATATTTCTTATTGCCTTGCCGACATAGAAGACGCCGTAGAAAAAGACATTATCACCACACAGTTATTATGCGAGCAACTAAAAAAGCAGTATCAAAAAGCATTAATTAACCTTGCTCTTAACGACACTCAACACCAAAGCTTTGTGGACGACGCCATAAACTACGCCATAGAACGGGCACAAGCACAGCCCTTTAATTTTAATAGTGAGTTTTTTATTTATTTACGCGTGTCATTACTGCACCCGCTAGTAAACCATGCCGCAAAGCGCTTTATTGAAAACATAGAGCCAATTTATCATGGCGACTTTAACCATGCATTATTAGAAGATCGCAGCTACCTGCATGCAGCAACCCAAGCGCTCAAACAAGTCGCGCTTGAGCATGTATTTTCGCACAAAGAAGTCGAAAAACTCGAACTGCAAGGCTACCGTATTATTAATGGCCTACTCGATTGCTATAAACCTTTGCTGCTTTTGAGTAGCGATGACTTTAAACGTGCATTGCATGGCGACAACCGCTTATTAATAGAATCGAGACTCGTTAAAAAGCTCTCTAAAAAGCATTTAAGTAGCTATCAGCATGCCATAAATGCGATGCAAGAAGAGCCCGATCATTTTGCCGCCTATGAATTTTATTATCGCTGTCGGTTAATTCAAGACTACATTAGCGGTATGACCGACCAATTTGCTTACGACGAGTACCGAAGCTTAATGGTAATTGACTAGGGTCTGTTGACCTTTCAAGGTTAAATTTGCAGCAGTCTGTTTGGTATTTAGGCAAGGCAGAGCCTATGTGGTGTGGTTGTTCCCCATAAATAGGCGATAACGCAGCATCAATGCCAAACAGGCGCTGCCCTTCGGGTTCTGCCTAGGAGCGATTTACTCTTTGTTGCCTACATGGATGTAGGTAAGGGGCGTGAGCAGGACGCGTAAGCTTTGCTCGGTTTTTACTTAGTCCACTAGGTTACAAACCTCGCGCCGCGATTAAACCGCCCCTAGTTTGAACAAATTGTAATCCGCAAAGGTCAACAAACCCTAATTAACGCTAGGCGCTTCTAGATAATTTTTCACTTTACGCTTAAGATTAGGGCATTGATGCTTAACCACTTTTGAGTTTTATGAAACCGTTACTGAGTTGCTTACTTTTTTGTTTTGCTTTGTTTTATAGTGCCAGCAGTGCCGCTTATAACGAAGCTATGTGTATTCTTATAAAACAAGAAATGCAGCAACACAGCAATAATAAAGCCAGCCGTAAATACCGTAATGCTGCGCGAGACTTTGAAAAAAACTGCAGTGTTCCGCAAGCGGCACGCACTTTGCCAGTAGCAAAGCCTAAAACGCAGCCGGTTATTGAACAATCGACCCCGGAGGTTGTAAAACCACAACAAATAGAACCCACTTTACAGCCAACGTTGCCAGACGCTGCAACTGAGCAAAGTGCAACTGCACCCCAAAATAATGTAATCAAACAAAGCGCCACTCAAACTATAGAGCAAGCTAAAAAAAATGCCCCAGTAGCATCAACCACAACAGCACCTGATGAGTCACAAGTCAATGTAACAGCTGCGGCTGCACAAAGCGGCGCTTCTGAAAAAAATGCACAGCCCAGCAAAATACCGGCCAGTGAATTATCAAACACTGAGGAAAATACGCAACCAAAGGTAAAAAAAGCCACCGTTGAGCCTGCACAAACCGCCGTACCTATCACTATAAATACCAGCGAGCAAACAGCCGTTATTGCCTCTTCTATTCCCAAAGGGGCTAATATAATCTCGCTAGTATTACCAAGTGTGGCACTATTGTTAATTGTGGTAATTACGGTTGTAGTATTAATGCGCCTGCGCAATATTAAGCAAAATAAACAAGTGGCTGATACTGGCATACCATTGCAAATACCCCCAAGTCACGACAATGATCAAACTCACAGTGTTGTTACTGAGCCGATGGTGACTGGCTCTGATCTGCAAAACCTAGCCGTCGAAAGCAAGGGTAAAGAGCCTGATTCTCGTCGAGTTAATACAGTGAAAATAAAGTCGGAGCCTAACACGGCCGAGTTTGAAGCAGCTGCTAAAGCAACCTTAGAGCGGATAAAAAATGCAACAGAGTTTGCCGAGCCACAAGTAAGAGATTTTGACCCCGAAGCCAAACAAAGCAAAATACAGCGTAATCCTATAAATCAGCCAATCAAAAAGGGTCAACATGAAGCGCCTATAAAGCCTTCACACAGCGCACCTGAACCCATTGTACCCCATCAGCCAAAAGCTGATTTCCATCCTGCAAAAACGCAGCGTTCATCATTAAGCTCAACCACTGAACACGACTTTAAAGAGCCAGAAGTACGCACTTTCGATCCCGACGCGCCACTACCTACAAAAAAAACACCGGTAACGGCAGGGCAAGTAAAGGTTGCCCCTGAAGAGCCAAGTACGCGCGATAACTCACCACAAAGCAGCAACCCATTTGCTAATTTATCGCTTGATGAAAGCTGGGATCCAAATTCACCACAAAAACCAAAAATAGAAGAAAAAAAACGCGCGCCTAAATCACAAGCACTCATCGATGCAGAAGAACGCGCAAAAAAAATGCAAACAAAAGAATAACGCGGTAACATAAAAATACTTAAAATAAGTCTGTAAAGCGACGGTATAGCCCTTAAGCTTAGATTCAGTTAAAGCCTTTAAAATAGTTTATTTTTTAAGCAGCATTCAAAACCGCTTTATATCCAAAAAGGGTATATTTAATAAAAGGAGAGACTTATACACATGAATGTTATGTTATCAGCTAAAGTAAGATACCGTATCTATATCGCATCTTTCTTGCTGATGGCTTTTACCAGTCATTACACGCACGCAATTGAAGCAATACAACCCTCAAGCAAAGCGGCTAATCACCATGCTGCTTTAAATATAAGTTCAGGCGAATGGCCGCCTTTTTTAAGCGAATCGCTGCCTCACAAAGGCGTGGTTGCGCATTTAATTACCGATATATTTGCACAAGCTAACATTAAAGTTAACTTTACCTTTTTACCGTGGCCGCGTGCTTACCACGACACCATTAATGATAAATACGCAGCCACTGCCGTATGGATGTTTGAACAACAACGTGCTGAGGATTATTTTTACAGTGAGCCAGTGTTAAACGAGCGTTTTGTATTTTTTTATCATAAACAACGCCCTTTTGATTGGCAAAATCTAAACGATTTAAAAGGCTTATTACTCGGTGGTGGGCTTGCTTACAGCTATGGCGAAGAGTTTGATAAAGCACTACAAGCGGGTCTATTTGATATGTCGCGAGTAAGTACCACAGAGCAAAACTTTAAACGCTTAGCTATGGGCAGAATAGACGCCTTTGCCGAGGAAAAAAGCGTAGGCTATCACATATTGGCAGGTCAACTTCCTACAATAAAAAATGCCATTGTGCATCACCCAAGGCCACTATTAATCAATAAAAGCTTTGTGATGTTCCCTAAAAATAACCCACTCAGTGAACAGCGGCTTGAAATATTTAACCAGCAATTACTTAAATTTAAACAAAGCGGCCGTTATCAAGCCTACTTTGATGCGTTAGATAATGGCGCTTATCAACCCACAAATAGCGCCCTGGCCGACTGACCTGCAGGCGCGGCTTTATGCAGCGCGTTTTATGTTTGGAACGCGGGTTTCGGGCTACGAGCTACGGGGGGATGGTAAAACCTAACCCCTGTTTTTATATTTTCTTATTACCCCTCATTGTCTTCTCTTTGTGCAAACATGTTTTAAGTGATTTATTCACAAAGAGGGCAAAGAGACGCTGCGCTAAAAGAGGAAAAACAAGCCAACTACTATCCTGTAGCAGCGATTTTATATCGCGTCAGGCCAAGGTCATTGAACTATACCCGGGCCTCGCACCTCGCAGCTCGCAGCTCGTAACCTTTAACCTTTAAATAATATAAAAAAAGGAGCATTGCTGCTCCTTTTTAAATTTTACTTAGGCCTAGGTTATTAAACACAAAAACGCGGGGTAAACCCGCTGCTACGTGGTGATAATTCTTGGTAGCAGCGATTTTATATCG